>JBJTMN010000368.1:0-3687 GCA_046070545.1 Ferruginibacter sp. | reverse complement strand
CCAGGGCATACCCGGCGCCCCTTTCAATCCTTCTTCAACAGTATGCCCACGTGACAGGTACAGCAAAATATTGATGCTACTCAACACATAAAAATGAATGATGTAATAGAACATGGGCACCCTCCCATAAACAATACATATTTTTGCAAGACGGCTGCCGGTCTTATTCACCAATCCAAGAAAGATAAGCGCAGGGCCAATGGTAGCACACATATACAACAATGAGGGGGGATATTTTTGTACATTCATAAAAGATAAAAAGGTATACAGCATATTTTTTTGTGCGGACCAATGCAATGGATCACCATAGGCATTTGTAAAACGCAGCACTGCAAAAAATGCCAGTAAACCCAATCCCGTTCTTATGAGTATCTTATTCCGTTGCGCTGCTTCATATTCAGTAAATATCTTACCAAAACAATAGCCCAGCATCATTAACCCGCTCCAGGAAAGAAAAGGATAAAATATAAATAAGCTGTGTCCGCTCCACAAATTGAGTGCTCCCTGCCTGTGCAGGAGGCTCCACCAAAAAGGAAATGCGCCCTGGTGATCAGCCTCTGCAAAATCAAGGGTATTATGTCCCAATACGATCACCAATCCTGTAATTAAAATAACATAAAATGGCAACCAGATCATTACCCCAAGAATAGCCATGCTGATACCAATGGCCCATAATGTTTGAATAATAAAAACGCTGAAATGAATATCTCCGGTGGTACCCAGTGTTATGACAGTAAGATCAACCAATACCAACCAAAGTCCACGGGTAATTAAGAATTGACTGAGTTCCTTTTTTGTTTTCCTGCCGCTTTGCAACCAGGCAGAAGTACCCGACAGGAATAAAAAAATGGGAGCACAAAAATGCGTGATCCAACGTGTAAAGAACAGAAAAGGAGTGGTAGTGGCAAGATTCAGCGGGTCATCCACCAATGCTGCACTGTGAAAATAATCACGGCTGTGATCCAGCGCCATAATAATCATAATAATACCCCGGAGCAGATCAATGGATTCTATACGGTTCTTTTTTAGTGTTGTCATAGTTTAAGTTTTGGCAATTATTAATGTTTGGTTAACCGGTTACAATTTCCTGCCTACCGGGTAAATTTTTTATCTGCTGCTTTCCTGTCATCAAATTCTTTTTGCAATGCAGTAAGAAGGGAAAATTGTGCTGATGATCATAATCCCGGCAAAGCCCCCTTGGCAGCAACTGCTATTTGTATTTTATGTAAGTGCCTATATTTTTATTTATTAATTATTTGCGCTTTCTGCTTTCCGGTTTTCCTTTCCACTAAACTCAATGATGTTTTAGTTCTTTTTATCCCGCCTGGTAACTTTGCTTGCTTTCATCACAAAATAGATAACACACACTGTTGCTATAAAAATAAGTGTTGATAATATTTCCCATTTGCTCAGGCAGGTGAGCAGCCACAAAATGGTTGCAATGCCAATGAAAGGAAAGACAAGGCCACCGGGCGCTCTGAAAGTTTTTTCTGATTTAGCCTGTTTTTGCTTTCTTAATTTGATGGTAGCAAGAATTACCGCCAGGTAGATCAGCAGTATTGCTGCGCTGGCCAGCACGGCCAGTTGTTTAAACCCACCTGAAACAGCAAAAATAAAGATCAGAGATCCGTATGTTATTATAGCCAGGTGCGGAGTTGCAAACGTAGGATGAACCTTACCAAGAAATCCCGGAAATATGCCATCCTTTGCCGCTGCAAAAAGTGACCGTGGTGTAGCCATCACATCGGCACTTATACTGCCAAAACAGGATATGGCAGCCGTAAACAATAAGATCGTTGCTCCTATGGGACCAATAATTTTTTCGGCTACTGCTGCCAGTGGAGCATCTTTAAAGTCGGCCATGGCAGATCCAAGTACACCCTGTGTTACAGTTTGTAAAAGTATATAGACAATGAGCACGATGATGCCGCCAAGTAAGATCCCCAGCGGAACGGTGCGTTTTGGATCCTTGAATTCACCGCTTACACCAAGGCATGTTTCAAAGCCCGCAAATGCAAAGAATAAGATAAGTGCGGTATTGCCAAATGTTGTAAGAGAAGGAACATGTTCCCAATGCAGGTTGGTGCCTTTTACCTGGCTGAAGCCAAATAGGATGATACCGAGTAATGGTAATAATTTGATAATGGTTATCCCTTTTACAAAACCAATCCCCTGTTTTGCACCAAGTACATTGATCAACACCATAAAACCGATCAGTATAAAAAATAAAAGTCCACGGGCCAGCGGACCGGTAAAAACAGGAAAGACCACCGCCAATGAATCTGCAAGGATATTCATCACGGCAGCACTACCCAGGATACCCCATCCAAAAAAGAATAGCCAGTTAATAATAAAGCCCGCGAAGTCTCCGAAAGCGGCTTCTACATAGGCATAAGAACCACCACTGCTGGTAACCCTGGTTCCGATTTCTGCATAGCAAAGCATGATGGCTGCCAGCATAATACTGCAGACAACATATCCAAAAATACCGAAGGCACCCATGGCAATACCAACAGTTGCTGGAAGTACAAATATGCCGGACCCGATCACGCCATTCACTATAGAAAGTGCAAGGCCTGATACTCCCACCACTCTTTTTAATCCTTCATCCGTTTTTTCATTTGCCATGTGTGCAGGTTTGGGTTCAGTATGTATAATTAATTATTTTATCTCAAATAATACCAGGTTTATTTTTTTATTCTCCTTTGCAGAAAAATAAAAAGAAGCACCTGGTTCCAGGTACAAAAATTGTCCTGCCTGTACCGTGGTTGAACTTTTCTTGTTTGTGTCATAACAGATCACCTCACCTGCAACAAGTTCTGCTACTATCGGTCCACGGTCATTGATAAGCTGATTGTTGAATGATGTACCGCTTAAACGGTAAGCAATTACCTTTTCATTATCAAACAAAACAGTAAATGGTAAAGCTGTAAGAGCTGTTACCGGATCATAAGATGAAAGTATTTCTATATCGGTAACATGAAATGGTACCGTATCGCAATTACTTACCCGGTGTACCAGGGTGTCATTCAAGAAAGAGTTATAGGAAGCATTTCCTTCCGTATTTCTATTTTTTGTCCATGCCTTATCTTTTATTTGAACACATACATCTGTGTTGGTAAAATGAAGGAATAGCGATGGGGTGGAATGAATGTGTAACAGACTGGTATCACCGGGCTTTATCCATACATCCAGGAGACGTATGTATGTATTCTCTACAATTTTTTTGTGGCGTGGCTCTTTACTTACCTGGACCTGTGCTGGAAGAACAACCGTGTGCATGCACAGTATTATTAGCAGCAACCTGATTTTACTATTCATTTTTTTTTATGCCTGTATCAGCTTTTTTTATAAAAAAATACCACTGGCAATAGCGATGCTGATCACATTGATGGCTACATCTGCAATACCCAGTTCTCTTTTAAGTCCTTCGTTTTGATCGATCATTTTTTATTTCGTTTTATGCGCTTCCATATCTATCTCTATCAACTGTCCTTCAATAGCCAGCCCCTTTACCTCAAGCCAGGTACCGGTTGGAAATTGTTTTTTGTATATACTGTTTCTAAAACCTGACACCCTTTCAAATTCCTTCATATCAGTAGTGTAAATATTCTCGGCCACCACATCATCATAGGTATAGCCGTAATGCTGTAATATTTTTTCCAGATCGGCATAACAGTTCTTAAT
>JBJTMN010000367.1:0-3192 GCA_046070545.1 Ferruginibacter sp. | reverse complement strand
GCTGTACATATTCTCCTCCATCGCCGCGGCAAAGCCTGATACCACCAGAGCCGGAGAATAAACCAAAAGGGTGACATTTACCATCGCCGCCGGGCACTGCAATGACCTTACTGCCGGTCATATCTTTACTCGCTGAATCAGGATTACCGTTGAAAACGGCTTTGCCAAAAACACTGAATGATTCACCTTTATTCAGGTTAACTGTATAGGTTTGTCCGGGCAGCCAGCCATTCTTGGTTGTATCAGAAGGTGTGATCTCAAGCCTTGTATTATTTTCAGATGCTATGGCGTAAAACCAGGAATACCAGTCTGAAGGGCTGGATTGTGATGTGGTTTGATAATAATTAATGGAATAGTATTTATATCCATAGGTTTCAACCGGCATCAGCATGCTTGCGCCTGAAACCATCAGTGCGTATACATGTGAGTAAACTGCCACAGGAACATCACTAACAATATGAATTCCCTTTGTTGATAAACCATCTGTCAATATCCTGGCATCATTAATGCCTGATTTTGGTATTAAGATCGTTGCATCTACTGTGTTTGCAGGTATATTCAGGGTTTGTGTCCAGCCGGTAGAATTGATCGATACAGTTACCGTTGCAGGAAGTTCGGTGCTGATGTATAAGGCCATTTCCTGTGAGTTTACAGGAACTTCGTTGAAAAAGCTGTAATCAAAGCCATATCCCACCCAAAATTCTTTACCCCTGTTTGATTTATCCTGGGCTGACGAAGACTGTAAAAATATCAGGCTGATTAAAATAATGGCAACAATCTTTTTCATAAACATTTTTTCAGTAAACAATATTCCATAAAGAATAGAATTATGTCAGTAGAATTAATTCTACAGCTACAATTTCTATAACCATGTAACATTGCCTGCGTTTCAATAAAATAACCAAAAGATTTCACTCATGAACAAGCTCTACCTAAAAAGAATTTATTGTTTCCTGGTAATGATGATACTCATAACAGGCGCAGCTTTTGCGCAGGGGTATAATACAACCAACTGGAAATTCAGTAACCCAAAGCAATTTGGTTTTACGGTTTTGGATGTTGATTATTTTGATAACAATAATGCCATTGCTGTGGGAAGTAATGGAGGAATTGCCAAAACCACCGATGGTGGTAAAAACTGGACCTACGGTGTGTTCACTTTTCTTACAACTGCAAGTCTTAAAAGTGCACCAACATTTAATGATGTGCATTATGTTACATCTACCATTGCCTATGCAGTAGGTAACCCCGGTGTAATGGCCAAAACAACCGATGGCGGTGCTACCTGGACTTTTGTGACCACGCCGCTGTATGCAAATGCCAAAAATATCAATGCCTGCTGGTTTACAGATGCCAACAAAGGTTATATTGGCGGGGAGCAAAACAATACGCCTGATTCTTTACCTAAATTATATGTAACCCTTAATGGTGGAGCTACCTGGGATTCTATTGCTGCACCGGCCGTTAATGGTGTTAGCCGTGTTGGCTATATCAACAATCCATTGATTCCATCGGTTCTCTACCCGGTGAATGCCAAACTGAAAGAAATTTTCAGGATTGAATTTATAAGTCCTACCAGGGGATATATCAGTGGTAGCAATTCTTATGGTGTTACCCTTTTTCCTAGTGTTAGTCCCAGGGCAACCAGCACTACAGTTTGTACGCCACTTGCTACCTTCCTGACCTCCGGGTCGATGGCTGCGGCTTTGCTCTGGAAATTTGATAATGGTGTATTAACCGATTATTCAATAAGTAAAGAACGATTGGGATATACCGGAATAAATGTGGCACCTGCCAGTATCAATTGTACATCAGCTTTTGCAAGCATTACGCCTGTTACCCAACAGTACAGGGCAATGAATATTTACGATGATTCTACTGTTGTACTGATGTCTTTTAACAACAATACAGTTGTGAAAGTAAGAACCGGTGTAAATGACAGTACAGCAAATCCAAATGCGCCGGGGGTATTTGAAAAAGGGAAATTTGAGGTGCTTAACTTTCCGTTCCCGCCAACTGCCGGACCCAATGCCGGTCCGCCAATACCTAATCCGCAGGTGTTGCTGGCTTCAAACCCTTAACAAATGCGCAGAACAGCCAATGGAACACTGATTGTGAACGGTAATAACGGACGCATGTTCAAGTCGGTTGATACCGGCCGTAACTGGATACAGGATGTGAGTTTAAACCAGGGCCAGAATTACAGCAGCAATGGTGTATGGGCCATGGATATTGCACCCAATGGCAGGGTTTTAAGTATGGGAGCAAATGGTGTGGTGGCCGATTCATTACCTGGCGGTTCATGGCAAAGTAATTATGTTACTGTTCCATTATCGGCAAGTTATAATGATATGGAATTTATTGATTGTAATAATGGTATTGCTGCAGGTGGTTCTTCAATTTCTGTAACCACAGATGGCGGTGCTACCTGGATAGATAAAAACAATGCGGTTCTGGCTGCTCTTTTTGCCAATATTACACACCTGTCTTACGTAAACCTTAATAAGGTTTATTTTACTACCAACATTGGTAATATTTATCGTTCTGCAAATCAAGGAACAAATCTCAGCCCGGTATTTGCCGAGCCATTGGGTGGCCAGGTCAATGATTTGGCATGGCAGGGAACCGATAGCCTTTGGGCCTGTGGTTACAGTTCATTCTCTGTTGCGGCAGCGTCAAGGCAGGGAAAAATTTACCGTTCTTTTAATAACGGTGCCACCTGGGATACTGTTGGTATTGGCCCGGTAGGGGCTTTATCTGTAACTCCAAGGGCAATGGATTTTCCAACCCGGCAGATAGGTTATGTATGCGGTAGCAGAAATTCAGTTTTAAAAACTACAGATGCCGGAGCCACCTGGACAGATGTTAGTCCGTTCCCGGCTTTAACTCCGCAACTTACTTATACAGCCATGCAGGCGCTTAATAAGGATACCATTTTTGTAGTTGGTGTTGGTTTCCCACGCAAAGCGGTTTACCGCACTACAGATGGTGGCGCCAGCTGGACCGATGTTACAGGCAATATTCTCACCCTTGGTGTTGGTAACCTCAATGGCATATTGATGCATGATATCAACAATGGGTATGTTATGACACCTGGTGGCGCATTATTGGTTACTACCAATGGTGGTACCAGCTGGACGCTTGATATAGCTCCAACCGGTAACCTGTTTACAACAGCTGCATTTGTTCCAA
>JBJTMN010000366.1:0-2041 GCA_046070545.1 Ferruginibacter sp. | reverse complement strand
CCTTCAGTTTATCCATGCTGGCTTCAGTAAAGTACTGGTATTTATCACGGATATCTTCGGGCATATCAATGAACTCAATATTGGGCTGAAGGTCCAGACCAGCAAAAGTTGATCTCACCAGATCGTTGAAACTCCTGGCCTGGCCCGTGCCTAAATTGTAAATAGCAGAAGCAGGTTGGTTCTGCATGAGCCAATAACATACTTCAATCACATCTTTTACGTAGATAAAATCACGCAGCTGCTCACCATCTTCATAGCCGGCTTTATGCGATCGGAAAAGTTTTACTTTCCCGTTTTCTTTTACCTGGTTAAAAGAATGAAAGATAACACTGGCCATACGGGCCTTGTGATATTCATTGGGACCGTACACATTGAAGAACTTTAAACCTGCCCAGAAAGGGGGATGATCTTCCTGGTGCAGCATCCATTTATCAAATTCATTTTTTGAAATACCGTATGGATTGAGCGGATGAAGCTGCTCTATAATTTCATGATCATCATGATACCCCAGTTCTCCCTCACCATAAGTAGCTGCCGATGAAGCGTATACCAGGGGTATATTGTTGATGGTGCAGTAATTCCATATCTTTTGTGAGTATTCCACATTTAAATGCTGGTGCACCGAATAATCAAATTCAGTGGTATCTGTTCTTGCACCCAGGTGAAAAACAAAACTTACAGCAGGGTTCTCTTTTTGTACCCAGTTAAAAAAATCTTCCCTTTCTACCCGTACTGAATATTTTTTATGAAGCAGGTTCAGTTCTTTTTCTTCATCTGCAAACTCATCAACAAGGATCAGGTTTTCAAATCCCTGCTGGTTTAAATAGCTGACCATGCAGGACCCTATAAAGCCTGCAGCACCTGTAACTACTATCGTTGAATTTTTATCCATATTTTTTATAGAGCAGCCAACGCATGCTCACTTTCATGCCCGGCCAGTAAATTGGCAATTGCATTCTCGTATTTCTCCTTCCATTCAGTTACGGTACCCCAATCTTCTCCGTTAACTTTAATATTGCCTTGAGTAACTTTTCCTAAATAAGTAACCGTCATTTCCATTTTCTCCAGCAGCATCACAAAATCATTCCTGTGCTCTTTTGAAACAGTTACCACCACACGGCTCTGTGCTTCACCAAACCAGTAGGCATCGCTGCGGATATCGGCTGCGTGTGCCTCCACATCAAAACCCAGGTTGCGGTTAAAACAACTTTCGATCAGCGTGACAAACAAGCCGCCTTCGCTGACATCATGCGCCGAGTTAACCAGTTTTTTACGGATCATTTTACTCACTTCGTGCTGCAATTCAAATTCTTCATCGAGGTCAAAATGCGGACAGGGAGAAAACTCCACACCATGCAGTTTATGCAGGTACTCTGAAGAGTTGATATCATTTCGTTGCACACCCACCAGGTATATCTCATCATCTTCCTGTTTAAAATCCATGGTCATTTTATCAGCAACACTATCCAAAACACCTACCATGCCAATGGTTGGAGTAGGGTATACTGCTCCATCGGGTCCCTGGTTATAAAAACTTACATTACCACCCGTTACAGGTGTATCAAATTTTATACAGGCTGCTCCCATTCCTTTAATGGCATGCACAAACTGGTAATATACTTCCGGATCGAAAGGATTGCCAAAGTTCAGGCAATTGGTAACGCCCAATGGCTGCCCGCCACTGCAAACAATATTGCGTGCAGCTTCCGCAACAGCAATCATGGCGCCTTTGTAAGGGTCGGCAAAAACATAACGACTGTTACAATCGGTTGTTAAAGCCAATGCTTTGTTGGTTGGCTTTGCCAGAACGATAGCGGCATCACTGGGTGCGTTGGTACTTACATTGCCTGTACCTACCATGCTGTCGTATTGCACATAGATCCATTTTTTGCTGGCGATATTGGGTATCTGAATGATCTGCTCAGCGACAGATTTTAAATCTGTTGGTAAAGCAATAGTTGAAGGATCAAATGCTTTTATTTTCTCAAAATATTTTGGCTCACTGTAAGGCCTGTCGTTTTGCGGAGCACCACCACCCAGT
>JBJTMN010000365.1:0-8970 GCA_046070545.1 Ferruginibacter sp. | reverse complement strand
GTTACTGTGATGGTAGCGGTTATGGCTGTTGTACCAGCATTGGTAGCTGTAAAGCTTGGTATGTTGCCGCTGCCGCTGGCACCAAGGCCAATAGCTGTATTGCTGTTTGTCCAGCTGTAGGTAGTACCCGCTACTGCACCGCTGAAGCTTACTAAGCTGCTTGAAGATCCCGAACATAAAGTTTGGTTTGAAGGGGCTACGACTGTTGGTGTTGGATTTACAGTAATGGTAAAATTTTGTGGTGTACCTGTGCAGGTGACACCAGCATTTGTATAAGATGGCGTTACTGTAATGGTTGATGTTACTGCTGTTGTACCGCTGTTGGTAGCCGTGAAGCTTGGTATATTGCCACTACCGCTGGCTCCCAGGCCAATAGTTGTATTGCTGTTTGTCCAGCTGTAAACTGTTCCGGCAACTGCGCCACTGAAGCTTACTGCCCCCGTAGAAGCGCCATTACAAAGAGTTTGGTTAGATGGTTGAACAACATCAGGTACCGGGTTTACTGTAATTGTTTTTGTAACACCTGCTGTTGAGTCGGTACAAGGGGCAGACGTATTTTTTATTTTTACCCAATAGGTTGTTGTAACTGTTGGAGATACTGTATAAGTAGGACTGGTTGCACCAGCAATTGGATTGGTACCCGGAGTGCTGCCAGTACCCCATTGATAATTTGCATTGGTTCCCAATGTTCCGCCAACTGCGGTAAGTGTTGTTGAGCTTCCGTTACAGATATTCGGACCGGTTATGCTGGTTGGTGCAACTGATGGCTGACTGATATTGATTGTGAGCGAAACACCTCCTGTAAAGGCCTGACAAGGTGAAGCCGTATTTTCAATACGTACCCAGTACGTGGTAGTACTGGATACCGAGACCGTGAGTGTGGAGTTGGTTGCTCCTGCTATTGGATTGGTTCCAACAACGGCTCCGGTACCCCATTGATAATTGGCACTGGTTCCCAGCACACCACCGTTGGCAGTAAGTGTTACCGATGTTGTTCCGCAGAAACTGGTAGAAGGTGCTGTAACACTGGTTGGCGCAGTAGAAGGTTTTCTGCCTGATAAAAGCACGCCAGAAGAAATTGCCTGGCAAAGAGCTACGCCTATGCTTCCTTGTGGCGCTACAATAACGCGGTAGTATTTTCCTGTATCAGAAGCCAATGCCGGGTATATCAGGTAAGTGGACGCAGTTGCTCCCCCGATATTTGACCAAGGGCCTCCGGGAGCAGAGGCAACCTGCCATTGGTAATCTTTAGTACCGGGAATAGCAGAAGGATCCGTAAGACTACTTGTAAATCGTACGCTGTCTCCCAAACAAACAGGTGAATTACTGGCTGTTGCCACTGGCAGGGGATCACAGGTGCCATATACAATATCATCAAGTACAAAATCATTTCCACAACCGCCCGGTGCAGCGTTAATAAGTTCCAGGATAAGACTGGTTGCACCTGCCGGCATTGTCCAGCGATAACCATATTGGGTCCAGGTACCGGATGTAATATTGGTTGTTGTATCAGTTACAGATACCAGGCCACTGGAAACGTCCCTGAACTGTACTTTAAATTTCGGATATCTGAAGCCACCCAAGGCATCGCAGGTTGCCTGGTAAGATGAACTATACGGAAAGGCTGCCCAAAAAGAAAAAGAGTACTGTCTTCCAGGGCAGGCTGTAGGTAAAGTATCCCTGAATATGATCCTGGTAGGCGCATCGGCATTCACTATCAGCATTCTTCCGTTACTGCCACCGGTATGATCTGCCATGGATATAAAATCTGTTGTGTTTGCACTATTGGGATTGGTAATAATAGCGAAATTATTTTTTGCCAGCGGTACGGTTGTTGACCCGGTATAAGTACTGCTGGATGTATTGGGCGATGTTGGTAAAGTAGCCAGAAGTCCGGGCGCCGAAATAGCACCGGAACCAAAATTCTCGGTGTAAAGCACCGAGCTTAATGAACTGCATGGACTGTTGATCGGGTCAATTGCTATTACGAACGGTGTTGGTACACCTTCATCCACATCATCAGGTTTATCATTTTGATTAAGATCGGGCACATTACCATTGGTTGATGAATCACGCAGGGCTACTCCTTTGTATCCTGTGGCTGTACCAACTGCACTGTTGTAATACACTACCCCCGACAATATATTTGATAACCTGCAGCTTATTCTTACAGTAAAACTGCTGCTGTCTACCGGGTAATTAGGCAAATTCTGCCCTGTTGTAAGCAATAACCTTGCATCTGTCTTTCCGTCAAAAGCAGGATTTAAAGCTATCCCGGGCGGAGGTGGTACAGTAAGCATGGTAGCAGAAACATTCGACAGGTTAGCTGAACCGTTGATCTTACTTAAACTGTCTAGCACCTGCACATTAGTAAGACCTGTTGTACCATAATTTTTTACCAGTACATCATACACAACATTGTACTGGTTTGCAGTTCCTGTACTTGTTACAGATACTAGTTTTTTTGCCAGTCCCAAACCAGACGAAATCTGCGACATATCACTGGATGCCACCCCTTTGGCTGCCAGGTAGGTATAGTTCACATTATTGGTATCCCCTGTTATAGGGTCTATCCTTTTATAAATGCATCCCGGGGAAAAAGCGGAAATGAGATCACCGTTTCCGTATGCAAGTCCTACCAGGTTAGTAGCACCTGTAGGTCGTTGAATTGTATCTATATATGTTGAGTTAATATGGTGCGCTGAACTTCCATAACTTACATAATCCGGCGTGTATAACTTATTATCAAACACATAATACATTTGCCCGTTTGGTAACAGGGTAATATCCCCACTGGATACGTTATATATCTTACTACCAATTCCCGTAGCTGGTATGAGATCAAGCGTATCAGGAACGGGATCAATGACTTTGGTAACGAAATCGATTTTTCTTAATCTTGATTTATAGGGCGCTCCGCTGCTGCTGAATTCCAGCTGCCAGGCATTACCACTGTTATCGAAAGTAATACCACCAATATCAAAAGCAAAACTACACAGCGTATCCACTAAAATAGCAGTAGAAGGATTGTTAAAAGAAGCCGTGGAAAAGGTAGTGTCGGGGTTCCAGCGCCACACATATGTTTTTAAGGTTGAAGACACATCATTTGAGTAGTCGGTCCACAAATAATAAAGTTTTCCATCTCTTGGGTTAAAAGACACACTTGCTGCACTGGTGGTAAAGCGGTCCCTGGCAGTAAAACTAGAGGGTGCTGTGCTGGTGTATGTACTGTTACCCACTCTCAGCCGTGGAAGGTAGGCATTGATTAAAGTGCTCCTGGATAAGTTAGGTGATACGTAGCTGAAAAAATAAGTAGAATCGTAATTGTATGTCCTTGTGCCACTACCGGAGAACCTGTACAGTGTAGTTGCACTGGTTGTACTGCCGCAGTTATTTCTACCAATACTAAAAGGCGTTGCATACGTGGCGGGCTGTGCCATCACATCTGTAACTAAACAGCATAAAATTGAAACAAACAGTAAATATTTTTTCATAGGACTCAAATTTGCCGATGGTCTTATTAATATTCAAATGAACATTAAAAAGATAGTATTTGTATGATATTGAATTGTAATAGCTGCAGAACTTCCGCTCTACCAACTATTAATAACGCCTCAATACCAGTTTTATTGTAGAATATCCTTTGGCGTATGTAGAAAAAAAACGACAGTAGTATTTATTTTTAATATGATCAACAAAAAAATTAAAATCCTGAACTAATTGTATAATAAAACATCACTTATTTATTAAAAACTTGTTTAAATAACCTGAAACAATATTCATTATCTTTTTTCGTTTAATATGGTTGATAACTATCAATAGTTAAATCCAATAACATGAAAAAACTGTACTTTCTTTTAGTATCAATATGGTTATATAGCATTTGCCCGGCCCAGCTAACCGTAAACGGTTTTGCAAATAATCCAACCGTGTGCTCGGGCAGCTCAACTCTTATTACTGCAACAGCATCTCCTTTAGGTTATTCTGTTTCTTCAATACCAACGTCTTTGTTAGGCAGTTATTATACAAATGTGCTGGCCGATGCATTAAGTAGTAATTTTACTCCCAGAAGTGCCGGTATCAACTACGATGATTGCAGGTGGGATGGGATTAGTATTCCCTTTAGTTTTACTTATTACGGAAGCCCGGTAAGTTCTGTAAACATCAGTTCAAACGGATGGATAAATTTCAGTGCAACCGTTGCTACCACCGGTTTTGGATTTGCCCTGCCTGCTGCAGGCCAGCCTAACAATGCCATACATGGTGTTACTGCCAATTTAACCCTGGCCGCTGCAGGTGTGCTGGAGTACTATGTTGACGGATCTGCCCCCAACAGGCGCTTTGTGGTAAGGTATGAGAATGTTCCTTTTGCAAGCGGAGGCGGAACAGCAACTTTTGAAATTCATTTACTGGAAACCAGTAACATCATTGAAATTCATACAGAATCCTGCACCAATACAACATTAGCAAAAGCGCAGGGTGTTGAAAATGCCGCGGGAACAGCAGCAACAACGCCTGCAGGAAGAAACAACACTACAAACTGGACCGCAACCGGTTACGTGAACAGTTACCGGTTTACGCCTGATGTTATTAATTACACCTGGTCTCCTTCTGCAACTCTCAGTAGCAGCACCGGATCTTCAGTTACAGCTACGCCAACCATTACAACAACCTATACCATCAATGCAGTTAATGCTACAAACAGTGCAACAGGAAGTACCACCGTTACTGTTACCGTAGATGGTGGTTCCTTTACGTTGGCAGGAACGCCGGGCGGTGCTTCTGTATGCCAGAATATCAGTGTGGGTGCAGGCGCTACCAACTACCGCGATGTAAGCAATTGCAACATGATTGCCCAGGTTATACCTGCAGGTGTTTCTCCTGTCAGCAATTCAATAAATACCTGTACAAAAGTTGATGTAAACGCATCAAAAAGAGGAACGTCTGACTTATACCTTTCCCGTAAATACGATATTGAACCACTTGTGAATCCTGCAACTTCCACAGCAAATATCAAACTGTTCTATTTGCAGAGTGAATTTGATAATTTTAATGCGAGGGCTACAGACAGCGGCCATAAATCTTTACCCACAGGCCCGCTGGATGCAACAGGCATCAGTAACCTGGTAATGCGCCAGTTTCATGGTACCGGTACAAACCCAACCAACTATACAGGAACATATGTTGACTTTACAACTGCTGTTGCAGGCTTTACAGTAGTGTGGAACGCAACCCGAAACTGGTGGGAAATAACTGTACCGGTAAATGGGTTCTCGGGCTTTTACCTTACCAGTGCTAAAATTGCTCCATTGAACATAAACCTGAATTATTTTAAAGGAACCCAAAATGGCAATAAACACCTGTTAAGCTGGAAAGTGAACTGTACTTCTGAGGAAGCAAAATTTGAGTTGCAAAGAAGTGCTGACGGTACAAGCTTTGCGCCTATAAATGCATTTACAGCCAGTAAGATAAGATGTGCAAGTGCTTTTGATTTTACTGATGAAAACCCGGTAACCGGGAATAATTTTTACAGGCTCAAGATCACAGACGTAGATGGAAAAGCCAGCTACAGTAACATTGTATTGCTTACAAGAAAAGCTGCTCATTTTGACCTGGTTTCCCTCAACCCGAATGTTGTAAGCAGCCAGACAGCCATTTTAAAAATAAACACCACTGTAAAGGAAACAGTAACTGTTGTATTAAGTGATTTTTCAGGAAGGTTCATTCAAAACCAGGCTGTAACATTACAAGCCGGTTCAAACCAGATACCAGTTCAGGCAGTTGGCCTTGCAGCGGGAATATACAATGTAACCATTTATCCAAATAATGATAAGCCGGTAAGTCTTAGATTAATTAAACAATAACTGAAACGATGAAAAAAGTGGCTGCCCCAAAATTTGGGGCAGCTTTTTTTAAAATAATGTCCTCAGTTAGTTAACTTTTATTGCGCTGTCATAGTTTTAAATTGGCTCATCTCACTATCAGGACACAGCTTTTAATAACCACAACAAGTAAAGATCCCTCTTACCAGTAAGAATTTGTATTTTTACCCCCTAATTAAAATAAACATGAGTTCAGCTTTAGATAACAAACCTGTCATCGGTATTACCTGCGGTGATCTTAATGGAATTGGTTTAGAGATCATTATTAAAACCCTATCAGACAAACGCATACTTGATTTTTGCACACCAGTAGTTTTTGCAAACAATAAAGTGCTTAATTTTTACCGGAAGGGGCTGGCCGATGCAGATATTAATTTTACCAGCACCAGGGAGCTGAACCGTATCAATAACAAACAGATAAACCTGTATAACTGCTGGGAAGAAGAAGTGAATATTAACCCGGGTATACTAAATGATACAGGTGGTAAATATGCCATTAAAAGTTTAACAACCGCCGGCAAAGCTTTAAAGGATAATTTGATAGATGGCCTGGTTACAGCGCCCATACATAAAAACAATACACAGAGCAGCGATTTCAATTTTACCGGCCATACACCCTATCTTAAAGATCTGTATGGCGCCAAAGATGTAGTCATGTTTATGGTTGCCGAAAATATGCGGGTAGCGCTGGTTACCGAGCACGTGCCCGTAAAAGAAGTGGCAAAGTTCATTACCAGGGAAGCGATCATCAGCAAATTACAGATCGTAAACAACTCATTAAAAAGAGATTTCAATATCAATAAACCCAGAATTGCTGTACTTGGCTTAAATCCACATGCAGGTGATGAGGGACTGATTGGTAAAGAAGAAG
The DNA here is from genome assembly GCA_046070545.1 of Ferruginibacter sp. Lineage (GTDB taxonomy): Bacteria > Bacteroidota > Bacteroidia > Chitinophagales > Chitinophagaceae > Ferruginibacter. The sequence goes on along the minus strand of JBJTMN010000365.1, from coordinate 2,217 downwards.
AAGAAATCATCAAACCAGCCGTCAAGGAAGCAAAACAAAAAGATATCTTTTGCTTTGGTCCATACCCTGCCGATGCATTTTTTGCCCGTGGCCAGCATGAAAAATTTGATGCAGTACTGGCTATGTACCACGACCAGGGACTGATACCATTTAAATCCTTAGCCATTGGTGAAGGAGTAAATTATACCGCCGGACTGAATGGCGTACGCACATCACCTGATCACGGCGTGGCTTTTGATATTGCCGGCCAGGGCAAAGCAGATGAATCATCTTTGAGAGCTGCCATTTTTAAATGCATTGATATCATTGTTGGCAGGTACGAATATGATGAACAGCGCAGCAATCCTTTGAAAAAACTGGGTTCCAGGATCATTGCCAATGCGGTAGACCAGAAGATTACGGATATACCGGAGTAAAAGTAAGATTGACGGGATTTTCTAATTAAATACACTGTCTGCTATTCCCTTATTAATGCTATAGCTGTTAATAGCTATTTCCATTTTACCTTTTTGATTCCTGAGTTTTTCTTCGGGCGTTTTCTTTTTGGTACCATCTTCAAAATCGAAGGTTACGCCTTTAGGCATTTTATAATCTTTGGTGTTAAAGGAGAAGATGATCCTGTCGGGCAGTCCGTAACCAATATATTTACCGTAGCTCATTTCCAGTTCGTAAGTACCGTTATCTCTTGTTGTAGTCTTTGTTTTCAATATTACCTGGTTTACCGCATCAATGTATAAAGTAGAAAGCACTACATCTGCATTGTCATCTTCGGGCAAAAGCTTTACTACTTTCACAGCTGTGTTCCCAACCTTATCATTGCCTGCATCCAGTACACTGTACTTTCCGCTGCTGAGCACATTACTCATATTCATATTTACAGCACCTTTAGGTATAAAAGAAATACCCTTTTCATTTTTTATTTTGAGGCGGTTGGGTTTTTTAAAATACAGCTGTACTGTTGCAACCGGCACTTTTAAGAAACTCACATTCGTTTTCATTTTACCGTTTGCCTGGTAATCGTTCACCAGGTTTATTTTATCCTTTACTTTTTGCACCAGCACATTCACATCCTGTGCCTGTGTAAATAGGGAAATTTGAAGAAGAAGAAAAAAAAGAAAAGAACGTTTCATGGTACGATTTTATGATAAAATATCTTTTTTGCGAAAAATATAGACAGATGTTGAAACCAGTGCTACAATATATACCAACAGCGCAGCAATGCTTTTTAAGATCCCCGGAAGATACTGTATGGATCCCTTGATAGTTTCTCCATCCTCTGTTGATCCAATATAAAAGAAGCCCTTCCAGCCAAGCATATAGGTAGTAAAGAGGTATGGTTTTATATATTTCTGGTAGATGGGTATTTCCATCTCACTGATCAATGTGCACACTATGATAATGCCTACAGTAGCCACTATTGGCCCAATGGAATTTTCTGATAAAACAGATAATAATAGAGAAATTGCAGCCACGACCATCATAGCGATAAAGGCAAAGCCAAAAGCACAAAAATACCGCCAAACCACATCGTTGGCCTCTATCAGTTGCAGGCCGTTTGTTTTAGCAACAACAAGGTCATTCTGGCCAAAAACCGCAATGCTGATCACCAGTGAAATGACAGCGATCCATAACAGCAATGCAAAAACATACACTGCCGTTGCTGCATATTTAGCCAGTATTATTTGTGTGCGGCTTACCGGTTTTGCAGCGAGTAGCCTTAGAGTACCCATACTTGCTTCGCCCGATACCACATCACCTGCAACCAGGGCTACCAATATCGGAACATGTACCAGCAGCAGGTTCAGCACAAAAAAACAAACTGCATAACCGTTTACCAGTTTGTTGTAATCAATATTCATGGTCTCGTCCAGCGAGCCCAGCATGAATTTCATCCAGTCTTTTCCATTCACCAGCAATCCAAGCTGGATTAAAAAAATAAATGCAGCAATGATACCAAATGCCAGGTAGGTTCTTGGTTTCCTGAATATTTTAAACAGTTCAATTTGCAAAAGATTCCACATGGCCGGCATTGGTTGTAAGTGAAAGAAAATAATCTTCCAATGAGTGCATTGGATTTACGGAAAGTACGGGTAGCTGCAGCGAAACCATTTCTGCTATTAACTGCGGTACGTCTTCTTTATTCATTTTAAACTGCAGGTTTTTCCCATCATGTAAGAAACTGCCCCATTTTGTCTGTTGTAATTTTTGCCTTGCTTC
>JBJTMN010000364.1:0-3492 GCA_046070545.1 Ferruginibacter sp. | reverse complement strand
TATCTTACCCCTAAATCAGCACCAGTGCAGGTTGTAAGCATAAGCGGTATTCCCGGATCACCCGCATGATTTCAATCATATAGCTTCATGCTGTACCTCATAGCACCCGGTTGGTATGCACCCTATTTTTGGCAAAACAGAAATTAACTATATGAAAATAGATATCGATACCTTACTTGCCTGGGGAGCTGCCTTTAAGAAAGTTCCTGCGGGTGAATTTATTTTTCATGAAGGGGCAGAATCCTCCTTCTATTACCAGCTGGTTTCGGGTAAGGTAAGATGGGTGAATATCAATGAAGAAGGTAAAGAATTCATACAAACCATTATTGAACCCGATGAATGTTTTGGCGAACTGCCATTATTTGACGGCGAACCATTTGCTGCCAATGCCATTGCCGATGAAGATTCGGTCATCATCCGCCTGCACCGCAGTACCTTTGAACAGATGCTGAAAGAGAACCCCGAACTGCATTTTGAATTTACGAGGCTGCTTGCCCAGCGCCTGCGTTTTAAATTCCTCATCTTGAAAGAACTGGCCAATCATAATCCCGAAGGCAGCATCAGCACCCTGCTTACCTATTTTAAAGAAACACATAAGAATATCTGCACCAAATGCAACCGCATTAAACTAACCCGCCAGCAAATTGCCGATATGACCGGGCTGCGGGTAGAAACAGTGATACGCACCATGAAAACCATGCAATCCAAGGGGGCGCTGCAGATCATCAAAGGCAAGGTTTATTGCTGATTGTGATTCAAATCATACAGGCTTACTGCTTAGTTTGATTTCTTTGCAATAAAAGATGCCCATGGTATTTCCGTTGTTCCGATGGCTGAAGATCTCGCTTATCAACTTACTGATCGTTGCCTGCCTGGGGGTAACCTTACGATACAAGATATTATTCTCCCTCCCCTTTGTAGATCAGAAACACCTCTTACACGGGCATTCGCATTTTGCCTTTGCAGGATGGATAACACAGGCCCTGATGACGCTGCTGGTTGCCTACCTGGCAAAACAAACCGGATCATTTGATCTGAAAAAGTATAACAGGCTTTTATATGCCAATCTTTGTACGGCCTATGGTATGCTCATCGCTTTTCCCATGGAAGGATATGGATTGTTCTCGATCATTTTTTCAACAGCATCCATTGTTGTTTCCTATGCTTTTGCCTTCGTATACTGGCGTGACCTGAACAGGCTTACAAACCGCTCCGCAACCCATTCCTGGTTTAAAGCTGCCGTGCTGTTCAACGCCCTTGCTTCCCTGGGCGCTTTTGCACTAACCATCATGATGGTAAACAAAGTGATACACCAGAACTGGTACCTGGCAGCGGAATATTTTTACCTGCATTTCCAGTACAATGGCTGGTTCTTCTTTGCCTGCATGGGCTTACTAACGGCATTCGTAAGCCGCAATACGGATTCGGAAGCTGTACTCCGCAATATTTTCCGGCTCTTTGCATTTGCGGTTGTTCCTGCCTATTTTTTATCGGCCCTCTGGATGGATATACCGGTATTCATCTACCTGCTGGTTATTGCAGCAGCCATTGCACAGGTTATCGGGTGGATATGGTTCATACTACTGATGAAAAAGAACTGGCTGCTGCTGCAACCGAAGATTTCTCCTGTCTCTACATATATCCTGGCATGCTCGGCAGTAGCACTGTCTGCAAAACTATTGCTGCAGCTGGGTTCCACCATTCCTTCCCTGAGCGACCTGGCATTTGGTTTCAGGCCCATTGTAATTGGCTACCTGCACCTGGTTTTACTGGGTGTCATCAGCCTGTTCATCCTGGGCAGCATGTTCTCGGAAGATCAGTTTGCACACAACAAAAGATCCATCGCCGGTATGTTTATTTTTGCCGGCGCTGTTATACTCAATGAAGTATTACTGATGGTTCAGGGCGTGGCGGCCATCACCTATACTTCCATTCCCTTCATCAATGAAATGCTGCTGGCCGCTGCCTGCCTGCTTTTTACCGGTGCATTGCTGATGGCACTTACCAAAAAAGAAATTACGGAAAAGTGATTTCAATCACAGTCTGCTGTTTTTAACCGGCACAACTTTGTAAAAAATATAATTATGACAAACTTAGCAGAACAAACACTGGCAACCATTGTAACCAACAATCACTTTACCGTTCCTGTACTCGAAAAGTATGATCTTGATTTTTGCTGTAAAGGCAAACGCACACTAACCGATGCCTGCAACGAAAAAGGATTATCTGTTGAAACCGTTTCTATGGAGCTGGAAAATTCCGGTGCAGATTGGGAGCAAACCAAAATGCCCTTTACTGAAATGACGGCTGAACAACTGATCAGCTATATCCTCATTCATCATCATTTTTATGTAAAGCAAAGTATGCCCGCCATTCTGGGCCATCTTGAAAAAGTTGCCGCTAAACACGGCGACCGCTTCCCAAATATGATCGAAGTGCTGCAGTTGTTCAGGGAGATCAATGAAGAAATGACGATGCACATGCACAAGGAAGAAGTGATCCTGTTTCCACGTATAAAAGAAGTGGCTGCCCTGCAGGATGCCCGGCAGCACCGGAACCATGTTGCCGCCTATATTGCAGCACCTATCCAGGTAATGGAACACGAGCATGATCATGCAGGAAATATCCTGTATCGCATACGCAGCCTCACCGGCAATTATACCCCGCCTCCGCAGGCCTGCACCACCTTCCAGGTATGCCTGGCTGAACTGAAGGCATTTGAAGAAGACCTGCACAGGCATGTGCACCTGGAGAACAATATCCTGTTTCCGCTTGCCCAAACAATGTTGCAGCAGCAATGCCAGTTGAACTGACCTGCTACTGCACATGAAGAGCATGATCACCTGCCCGGTTTTATGTAAATAAAATTAAAACAGGTGATGAGGATCATGCCTCCCGGATTTTCAATGTGATTAATGTTACAAATAAACTAATGATGCCGTATTAGTTTTGTTGCATTGATCACTTTTTAATTTTTACCAATGGCAAATCACCAGATAGAAACACAATGGATGGGTAAGATGCAGTTCAATGCACTGATAAATGGTCACACGGTTATCATGGATGCACCCGAAAGATCGGGTGGCGAAGATACAGCCCCCATCCCCAAACCCTTTGTGCTGGCTGCGCTTTCGGGCTGCACCGGAATGGATATTGTAGCATTGCTGCGCAAATCGGGTCATAACATAACCGACCTGAACATGACCGTTACCGGCGAACTGAGCAAGCAGGCTCCTATTCAGTATGTGTCCATTCACATACTATACGATTTTAAGGGAGATGAAGCCGAACAGGAAGCAGCTTACCAGGCAGTTACCGATTCGCAGGAAAAATATTGCGGCGTAAGCAGCATGTTAAAAAAAGCAATCCCCGTTACCTGGGAAATTAAATACAATGGCCGGGAGATCTTTAATAATAAACCGCAGGAGGAACCAGAACTGGTTTGACCGTGCTTCTGTCAGCTTTTCTAATGATGAAAATCATACCTGGCCA
>JBJTMN010000363.1:0-3564 GCA_046070545.1 Ferruginibacter sp. | reverse complement strand
GAACTCCTGATCTCTTCAACGGTTTTAAAACAGTAATCGCTCACTTCCTCCGGGTTGGGCACAATATCACCATCGTAGGTTCCTATGAACACATGATCAAACTCATGTTCGGTAAGCCCGTTATCAAAGGGTGCTTTGTACACAAAATCGAAGGCTTTGGTAAGTGGGGTATTAAACCCCATTTCTTCCTGCAGGCGTATAGCTGCGGCTGTTGCAGTTTCTTCGCCGGGTTTTGGGTGGCTGCAGCAGGCATTGGTCCATAAGCCGCCGCTATGATATTTTTTTTCTGCTCGTTTGTGCAACAGTATTTCTCCCTTTTCATTAAATATAAAAACGCTGAAAGCCCTGTGCAGCAGGGCTTTTTGGTGCACTTCCATTTTTTCCATTGTACCGGTTGGCACATCGTGCTCATCTACCAGGATAACTTCCATCAGTACTTTGATTAGTATAAGTTGAACTGGCTTCGTAAGCCTGCCTTGGCAACAATATAAGCCTTGCCATAATTGGGAATACGGATCCGTTGCTCCATGATGCTTGCCGGTGTTGTGCGCTTTATCTTTTTAAATAACGAGAGATAATATTTATAAGCCACATACACACCAAACCTGGCTTTTGCCGGCAAATTCAGGATGCCTTCGTAGGCATTTTCAAAATCCTGTGCAATATCATCCTCTATCTCTTTTTTCATCCCCGGTGTGAAGTTATTAAAATCAACCTCTGGAAAATAGGAGCGGTTCAGCTGCTCGTAGTCTGCCTTTACATCCCGTAAAAAATTGACTTTTTGAAAAGCTGCACCCAGCGCCCTGGCAGATGGCTTCAGTTCGTTGTACATATCCCTGTCTCCTTCGCAGAAAACATACAGGCACATCAGGCCTACCACTTCGGCACTGCCATAAATATATTCCTTATAACCGTTGCTGTTGTATTCTGTTTTGCTCAGGTCCATTTCCATACTGTTGAAGAAGGCTTCGATCAGGTCGTGAGAAATATTGTATTCCCTTACGGTGATCTGGAAACTATGCAGTATGGGGTTCAGGCTGATGCCTCTTTCGATTGCGGCATAGGTATCTTTCCTGAATTCTGTAAGCAGCTCTTCTTTCTGGTATTGATGAAAGGTATCCACGATCTCATCCGCAAAGCGCACAAATCCATATATATTGTAGATGGGCACACGCAGCTCCGGGTGCAGCAACTTGATTGCACTGCTGAAAGATGTGCTGTACTTTTCAGTTACAGACTTACTGCATTGTTGGCTCACATCATGGAAAAGCTTAATCATTTCCTTTTATCAGTTTTGTTTTCAATTTAAAAAAATGTTTTTTTACAGGATACGAAATACTAAAGTACTGATTTTAATTCTATTGACACCCTTTGCTTCGGGTATGTTAACCAAACTTAAACCAAAATATCTATCCAAAATGTTTTGTTGCCTGCTTGGCCACCACTTCTCCGCTTATTAAACAAGGCGGAACACCGGGCCCCGGAACAGTCAGCTGACCTGTATAAAATAAATTTTTTATTTTTTTACTCCTGCAGGAAGGCCTGAGATTAGCCGTTTGCATTAACGTATTTGCCAATCCGTACGCATTTCCTTTAAATGAGTTGAAATCATGTACGAAATTACTCACCGAGTAAGTTTTCTTAAAAATGATCGAATCCTTTACACTTTGTCCCAGATGCCTCTCAAATCTTTCCAGTATCTTATCTAAATAGGATTCCCGTAATTTTTCATCATCGCCCTGTAAGCCGGCCGAAACCGGTATCAGGAAAAATATATTCTCGCAGCCTTCGGGTGCTACCGTCTTATCGGTTACCGAAGGTATAGAAACATAGAAAAGCGGATCCTTCGGCCATTCAACAGTGGTATATATCTCCTTACCGTGCTGGTCAAAATCCGTATCAAAGAACAAACAATGATGCAATACGTCATTGAGTTTTTTATTCAGTCCTACATAGTAGATGAGGCAACTGGGTGCCATCACCTTTTTTTCCCAGTATGCATTGCTATAGCTTCTGTATTCTTCAGGCAGCAGGTTGGTTTCAATAAAGTGATAGTCTGCACCGCCGATCACTACATCAGCTTCATAAACGCAGATCGTTGCCGGTTGTTCGTTGATCGTTGTTGAGGCAACAACAGACCTTGCAACGCCTTTTTCAACTTTTATTTCGGTTACATTGCTGTTGAAAACAAATTCTACTCCCAGCTCTTTTGCCAGGCTGTACATGCCCTCCACCACTTTATACATACCACCCTGCGGATACCAGGTACCCAGTTTTATATCTGCATAATTCATCAGGCTGTATAAGGCAGGCGTATTTTCGGGTAATGCGCCTAAAAATAAAACGGGGAACTCGAGCAGCTGCTGAAGTTTTGGATTTTTAAAATGCCTGCTGATGTGTTTTTTCATAGATGTAAACACATCCAGCTTAAACACGCCTTTTACCAGGTCCCAGTCTAAAAACTCAAAATAAGACTGACCGGGATTATGAACCAGTTTATTGATTCCTATTTCGTATTTATAAACTGCTTCTTTCAGGAAACTATCCAGTTTTGCTCCGCTGCCGGGCTCTATACTTTCAAATAACTTTTTTAATTCATCGTAGTCTGCAGGAATGTCCATGGGTTCATCGTTCCAGTACACACGGTAGGATGGATCCAGCCTGTCAAGGGTATAATAGTCCGATACTTTTTTACCAAAACAGGCAAAAAAACGTTCAAAAACGTCGGGCATCCAGTACCAGCTTGGACCGGTATCAAAAGTAAATCCGTCTTCCTGCAGTCTGCCTGCACGGCCGCCTGGTATTTTACGTTTTTCAAGTACGGTCACTTTCCAGCCTGCTTTGGCCATAAAACAGGCTGAAGACAAGCCTGCAAAACCACTTCCTATAACTATTGCTTTTTTCAATGCTGCGAAAATAAGGTATTGAATTTAATAGAAAACAGTGCTATTGGGTATTATTTTAAGATCAGAACCTTGTAAGCTGCTGTTTCAGTAGTTTACGGGCAAAATGAATACGGCTTTTAATGGTGCCAAGTGGCTCCTGTAATACTTCGGCAATTTCGTGGTATTTATAGCCTTCAAAGTATAATTCAAACGGGTTTTTAAATATTTCGGGCAATTGGTGCACCGCTTCTTTAATCTCTTTTAAAGACAGGTTTGTTTCTGCATCATTTGCCGTAGTGAACTGGTTGTAATCAAGCAAAAAATCATTGGGAGTATTGTCGAAAATGGTATTCTGCTTGGCACTGCGCCTGTAATTGTTGATAAAGATATTGCGCATGATCGTATACATCCATGCCTTGATATTGGTACCGGCATTGTACTTATCCCTGTTTGCCAGTGCACGGTAAAGGGTTTCCTGTATCAGGTCTTTGGCAGCTTCCATATCCCGGGTAAGAGTCATGGCAAATGGCTTCAGGTATTCTGTATTACTGATGAGCGATTGATTGAATTCTATTGTTGACATGGCATTATGTTTAACTAATTATACGTAAAGTTAAACAGTTTGGTTTGATTTATTGTCAGTTTTGTTTAGTTTTTTTAAAAAAATATTAAACATAAT
>JBJTMN010000362.1:0-10473 GCA_046070545.1 Ferruginibacter sp. | reverse complement strand
ATTACCGGCTGTGCAAAGAGATGTTTTTATACTAAATGAAATTGAAGGAGTACCATTTAAAGATATAGCCGAACAAACTGGTGAAAGTGTGGCCACACTTATCAGCCGGAAACGATATGCCGTATTGCATTTACGTAACCGGTTGTCTGTATTAAAAGATGAATTAATAAATTACTAAAATCAAAAAATTACATACAATGAAAAAATTCTGGATCAAAAAAGGATTGATGATACTGGTATTTGGCACAATAGCCATACTGGGATTTGGCCTGCTGGTGATGGGTTTATGGAACGCTATTTTACCGGCCGTACTGGGTGTAAAAACGATCACATTCATCCAGGCTTTGGGGATTTTATTGCTGAGCAAGATCTTATTCGGAGGTTTTGGCGGAGGACGTCACCGGGGCGGCTGGCGCAATAAAGGCAAGTGGATGGAGATGAAAGATAAGTTTGGGGGAATGACGCCCGAGGAAAGGGAGAAATTTAAAGCCGAATGGAAAAACAAATGCGGGCAACATTGGACAATGCGATCACCTGCAACAGGCACAACTGCAGATAAAACAGCTGAATAAATTATATTCCTTATCCAGTTTTAAGCAAATGCAATATGCAAATCCTTGTTTTTAAGACCTCTTTGGCAAATAACAGCCATATTAAAAAAGTACGACACTCTTTGAACAGGCATCCCAATATCAGGGAATGGAATGTTGACCTGCATGATCGTGACAAAATATTAAGGATTGTTACAGATGATATCAGCCCTGCTGAAATAGAAAATATTGTTTTTAATGCAGGGCATTTCTGCCAGGAGTTAAAATAATCAGTGTATAATAAGTGAATCAGGTTTTCATATATCTTTGTTTTTTAAACCAAAACATACACACATGAAAACTCTGATTACATTCCTGGCCCTTTCCCTGTTTACAACAGCAACTTTTGCACAAAGCGGCGATTATGATGAATTAATGCAAAAATCACGCAGGGCCAGAACCACCAGCACCATCATGGTTGCAAGCGGCCCGGTAATAGCTGCCGGTGGAGTTGGCACATTAATTTATGGTCTTTTAGCAAATGACTTTGATGAGAGCAGCCCCATTTATGACAATTCCGGAAATTTTTTAGGCTATAACAAAAAAAGCTATACCACCGAAATAGTTGTGGGAGCAGCTGGTGCTGCAGTGGGAATTGCCCTTGCATTAACCAGTATTCATTTTTCCAATAAAGCTAGCGAACTGAAGCGTGAAGCCAGGAAAGCAAAATTAAAAACCTCTTCAGAGAATATTTCCATTCCGGGTTTGCAGAACGGATTTGCAAATAACAAATCCAGGCAGTTTAAAGTTTCGCTGGTAATTCCTTTAGGCAGATAATATAACCTTACTTAATAAAAAATCCAGAACGCGTCGTTCTGGATTTTTTTATTTCTGATTTTTAACAAGATGATTATTCAGAAAATAATGGTTACATATTCCTTCTATACTGTCCTCCTACCGAATACAATGCATTGGTAATTTGCCCCAGCGAACAATATTTAACCGTTTCCATTAATTCTTCAAAAAGATTTTCGTTGTTGATCGCTGCTTGCTGCAACCGCTTCAACATATCAGCACTTTTGGCTTCGTGGCGTTTATGAAATGCCTGCAGGGTCTTTATCTGGAATTCTTTTTCTTCAGTTGTAGACCTTATTACTTCAGTTGGTAAAATGGTTGGACTGCCTTTTTTATTCAGGAATGTATTTACACCAACAATGGGATACTCCCCGGTATGTTTTAAAGTTTCGTAGTATAAACTTTCCTCCTGTATCTTATTGCGCTGGTACATACGTTCCATAGCGCCCAGCACACCGCCTCTTTCCGTTAACCGCTGAAACTCAGCCATCACGGCTTCTTCCACAATATCTGTAAGTTCTTCAATTAAAAAAGCACCCTGGTTGGGATTTTCATTTTTTGCTGTACCCAGTTCCCTGTTTATAATAAGCTGTATGGCCATTGCCCTGCGTACACTTTCTTCAGTAGGCGTAGTGATTGCCTCATCATACGCATTGGTGTGTAAGGAATTACAGTTATCATAAATGGCATACAAAGCCTGTAAGGTTGTGCGTATATCATTAAAATCAATTTCCTGGGCATGCAGGCTGCGGCCCGAAGTCTGAATATGATATTTTAATTTCTGGGAGCGGCTGTTGGCCTTGTATTTATTCTTCATGGCTTTGGCCCATATCCGTCTTGCTACACGGCCAATCACACTATACTCAGGGTCCATACCATTGCTGAAGAAGAAGGAAAGGTTTGGAGCAAAATCATCGATATTCATTCCACGGCTCAGGTAGTATTCTACATACGTAAACCCATTTGCCAAAGTAAACGCAAGTTGTGTAATGGGGTTTGCCCCCGCTTCAGCAATATGATAGCCACTGATACTTACACTGTAAAAATTCTGTACAGCATTCTTAATAAAATATTCCTGCACATCGCCCATCAGCTTTAATGCAAACTCGGTTGAAAAGATGCAGGTATTCTGCGCCTGGTCTTCTTTTAAAATATCGGCCTGTACGGTACCACGAACGGTTGATAAAGCTTTCGACTTTATCTCTTCATAAATTTCTCCTGGAAGAACATCCTGTCCGCTTAAGCCCAGCAGGCGTAAACCTAATCCGTCATTTCCCTGTGGCAACGCTCCTTCCAGCAATCCTTTTACCGGGGCAATTTCTTTACCATCAACTCCCACATATTTTGGAAGCGAGTCAATACTGTACAAGGATTCTATCTTTTTATTTACTTCATCCTTCAGGTTATTCTCCAGTATATATTTTTCGCACTGCTGATCAATGGCTGCATTCATAAAAAATGCCAGCAACATAGGTGCCGGGCCATTGATGGTCATACTTACAGAAGTTTTCGGATCACAAAGATCAAAGCCGCTGTACAATTTTTTTGCATCGTCAACTGTTGCAATGCTAACACCACTGTTACCCACTTTTCCATAAATATCAGGGCGGTAACCGGGGTCCTCGCCATACAAAGTAACACTGTCAAATGCAGTGCTCAGGCGCTTTGCAGGCTGCCCGATGCTTACATAATGAAAGCGCCTGTTGGTTCTTTCGGGCCCGCCTTCACCGGCGAACATACGGGTAGGATGTTCCCCCTCACGCTTTAAAGGAAACACGCCCGCCGTAAATGGAAATTCGCCGGGCACATTTTCCTGCAGCTGCCATTTTAAAACATCGCCCCAATCTTTATATTTTGGTAAGATGACTTTCGAAAGCACCGTGCCTGATAAACTTTTATAAGTTAACGGCTGCTTGATCACTTTATCCCTTACTTTAAATTCATAAAATTCTTTTTGGTAGCGCTCCAGTACTTCGGGCCATCGCTGGATCAGTTTTTTACATTCGGGATGTAGTTGCTCTTCTAAAGAATTTTTTATTTTGGTCAGCTCATCCTTTGCAACCGCTGACAGGGCTGAAGCCGCTGTAAGGCTGCCATCCAGCTGGTATAGTTTTGTGGCAATGGCAGATTGCTCAATAACCCAGTTATCGTAGCTGGAAATAGCCTCAGCGATCTCCGCCAGGTATCTTACCCGTTTTGGAGGTATAATGGTTGACTGGCTGAATGTATCTTTTGTATGTGCATGATGTTCAATATCACCTGAAAATTTTACGCTACATTTTTCGGCCACTTTTTCCATCAGCCTCTCAAATAACTCATTTACACCAGCATCGTTAAACTGTGCAGCAATGGTGCCAACGATGGGCAGTTCTTCATCCTTTGCATCCCACAAACCATGATTGCGTTTGTATTGTTTGCGTACATCATGCAGGGCATCCAGTGCGCCTGCTGTATCAAATTTATTTACACATACCACATCAGCATAGTCTAGCATATTTATTTTTTCCAGCTGGCTTGCTGCACCATATTCGGGTGTCATCACATACATGCTCACATCTACATAATCCAGGATGGAAGCATCACTTTGACCCACACCGGCACTTTCCAGGATTATAAAATCGTAGTTGGCTGCTTTGCATATATCAATGGCTTCCTGCACATACTCACTTAATGCCTTATCACTTTCCCGTGTGGCCAGGCTGCGCATGTATGCCCGTGGAGAAGAAATAGAGTTCATCCGGATACGGTCACCCAGCAATGCTCCCCCGGTCTTTTTCTTGGATGGATCAACAGAAATTACAGCAATGGTTTTATCTGTATATCCATTCAAAAACCGGCGGACAATTTCATCGGTTACGGAAGATTTTCCTGCACCGCCGGTACCTGTAATTCCCAGCACAGGGATCGTTTTATTTGTTGCCCGTCCACCGGATCCTGCGGATTGCCCGTTGTTCGTTGCCTGTAGCCCGTTTTCTGCATTCGTTATCTGCCTGGCAATTTTTCTTACATCATTCACTTCGCCCAGTGTCATGACTGTTTTGTACTCGCCATTGCCATTAAGTGTAAAATCGCAGCTTTTAACCACATCTTCTATCATGCCTTCAAGCCCCATATGCCTTCCGTCATCCGGACTGTAAATTCTTGTGATCCCGTAATTATGCAGTTCTTCAATTTCAGACGGAAGAATGGTTCCGCCACCGCCACCGAATATTTTTATATGCCCGCATCCGTTCTCATCCAGCAGGTCCTTCATGTATTTAAAGAACTCTACATGGCCACCCTGGTAGCTGGTAATGGCTATCCCCTGTACGTCTTCCTCAATGGCACATTCTACAATTTCGGCCACGCTTCGGTTGTGGCCCAGGTGAATGATCTCGGCACCTTTGCTTTGCATGATGCGGCGCATGATGTTGATAGCTGCATCGTGCCCGTCGAACAGTGCAGCAGCCGTAACAATACGAACTTTATTCTGAAGTGTAAATGACATAGTAGTTCAGTAATTTATTTTTAGCGTAGCCAACGGCATACAGCTTACAATCGAGCTGTAAAATTACTGATTAAAGATTGGAAAAATAATAACTGAAATGGGGGCTTACCCGGCTTTTTTAGTAAATAATTGTCTCATATCAAGCCAGGTTCCTATGGAAAAATTAAATTTACGATAGTCACGGTATTCTCTTGACATCAGAAAGGATAATCCACCCTGTACTTCAAACCTCAGGCCGGGCAGGCCCTTAAACCCAAAGCTGCTTACACTGGCCGGTTCAAAAAACCATTTTGCACGGCCACTTAAATTATCCAGGTAATAATCGCTTAACTGGCCTGCTGTGTAATTGGTTTTTATTTTACTATAGTTAATGCCGCTGAATCGCATGGAAACAGAAGTGGTAAAACTTCCTTTGCTTTTAAAAAGAATGGCAGGCTGTACATAGACTTTTGTGATATTGGCCTGGTGATAGTAGCTACCTGTTTTATCAACATCTGTAAAACTAAACTGCCCTATACCGGCTCCGGCAAAAACCTGGAAGAAGGTATTTTTTTTATTGTTTACCGGCAGATAATATCCTAAACCTAACTCGGTAAGGTTTCTTTTATATTTTATAGTTATACTGTCCGGGCCTCCTTCTGTTTTCTCCCAGCGATAGGCATGACCAGCCTGTATGGCAAAATGATCGGTAATGGCAACTGCGCCTTGCAGGTCGTAGCCCCGGCTTCGGTTATCAACTTTTGCCCCATCCCTTGTTTCTTCGCCAACCGCATTGGTTGAGTAGGCAGCTCCAAACTTACTATCGCCTTTTTGGGTTAATACAGGCACATTATGCGCTGCAGGGCTGTAAATATACCTGGGAGTATTGCAGGAAACTGCAGTAAGAATTATACAAGTGAATGCTAACAGGGGTGACAGATCCTTTTTCATCTTTCTTGATTTTTTAAACCATTTTGCAAAATTATAGATTTCAGCTGGATCAGGATCGCTGCTTTGATCATGAATAAAAAAGTTCACCTGCAGTATCCCTGCAGGTGAACTTCTTTAACATAACAATCAATCTTTAAAAAGCCTTTTATTTAAGTGTACGTAAGTAATTTACTACTGCCCACAAATCATCAGCATCGGGTATTTTTGTTTTAAAAGATGGCATATCTTTTCTACCAACTTTTGTTTTGTAGAATAAAGAACCATCAGTCTGTGCCTGGAATGCAGGTTTGGTAAAATCACCGCATTCTGTATCCAGCTGAGCTGCTTTTGGCCCGTCGCCTTTTCCTTTGGCACCGTGGCATGATTTGCAATGAGTAGTATACAGGGTTTTACCGGTAGCAACTGAGGCGGCATCACCTTTCAGGGGATTCGCTTTGTTTTTATCTGCATCAGGAACTTTCCATTCTGTCTGATATGTGGTTTTAGGAACAAATGCAAGCAGTGCTACCAGGAATAAGCCTGCGAAGAGTGCCGAAATTTTCTTTTTCATGTTTTCTTTTTTTTGTTTATTTAATAATTAGAGTTGTTAGTTACAGATTTAGTTGCGTATTATCTTCTTAAATGCCCTTGTTTGTTAAACATTAACAAAAATGAGTCCACTTTTCATACCTCAGGTGCTCAAATGCTCTACCAATGGTGAATCCGGAGCTGGTTCTTCTTTTCTTAACCTGAATAACTGAATAAGGATAACCAGGTAGTGCCCCCACACAGTACCTACTAATATAATAAAAGTTATCATCATCCAGTAAGGCGGATGCGGGCTCCACAATGCTCTTGGTAATTCATTTAGTTTATCCGAAACAGGAACACCCCATTTTTGTACAACTGCAGATTCCAGGTTACCATAGGTTTCATTTTCATCCAGTTTTGCCATTAATGTAATATTCCCTTTTGGGTCTCCGGGCAGGTTATTGGGCACTTCTATGGTTGCTTCGCCGTTCTCATCAGTAGTTCCTTCTGCCAGTTTCAGTGGTTTAAAAGAACGGTGAACATAGATTCCCAAAACCGTTTCCGGCACGGGAACATCTTTAC
This sequence comes from Ferruginibacter sp., assembly GCA_046070545.1. GTDB lineage: Bacteria > Bacteroidota > Bacteroidia > Chitinophagales > Chitinophagaceae > Ferruginibacter. The sequence continues at coordinate 3,579 of JBJTMN010000362.1, read as the reverse complement.
CTGTTGCAATATCTACCAGTTTTACATTTACAGAAAGTACGGAGTCTACTTTAACAGGCGTAATTTCAAGCCTGGCTCTTTTAATACTTACCTCACCATCTGCCGGATCCATATGTTTGTTACCCGCAAACACGGCTTTAAAATTTAGTTTTCCCTCCTTATCGGGTATCAAAGAATCGGTTTTAACATTGAATACAGCTTTTCCAAATCCATCAGCAATAGCAAATCCCAGTTCTTTTTCTGTACCATCAACAACCTGCATAAAAGTTATTTTCAAATGGCCCAGTTTAATAACAGATCCCTTGAACTTGGCTGTTAAAGCGGCTTTCAGGTCTATCGTGTTATCCCCTTTCTGAACAGTTAAAAAATTCATCGAAGGAGATATGAGAGCGGATTCCTCCACTGCAGCTGCAGGTTCCTCCTTTTTGGTGCTGTCAGTTTGTGCTGCTAATATGCCGGGCAAAAAAGTAAATATAAATGTGCCCGCTATGATCAGTTGTTTTGCAACTTTTCTGTATTTTCTTATTTCTGGTGACTGTTTCATAAACTGATGTTTAAGCTGGTAGAATTTCTGTTTTATGTTCTATTTCACTGGCAACGGCTGCCACTTTCTCGGTATCATGAAATTCCGATATTGGTATGATGGTTATGAATTTAGATAAGAGCGTAAAAAACAAAAAGAATGTAGCAATACCGGCAAATGTAAGGGCCCATTCAACCCAGGTTGCTGAATATTTCACATACTCGATTCTTGTATCCTGCATGGGTAACAAGGGAGATTCCAGCGTAGGTACAATGATGAGGTACCTTTTTACCCAAAGTGCTATTACCATAAAAAAAGATGCCAGCGCAATCCAGTTTGGTTTGCGTGTTTTTGGAAAAGCAACAATAAATATGGGTATGATTATACCTGCTACATTTGAGAATAAGAACCACCATCCGTATTTTGCCGGGTTAAATAATTTTTCAATTACCTCGCTGGCCCATTTTTCGGATGTGAACCAGTCGGTAAGGTATTCAGAAAATGTAAAGTAGCCATACCCTGCACCCAGCGCCATCATAATATAACCGAGGTAAATAAAATGTTTATCTGTAAGCAGGCTGTTTAGTTTGTACATTTTGCGGTATACCCACATGGCAACAATCAATACGCCTGTACCTGAATAAATAGCAGCTACCACAAAGTAAGGCCCGAAGATAGTACTGTGCCAGCCCGGTCTCAGCGTCATCCCAAAGATCCAGGAAAGTACAGAGTGTACAATAATAGCCAGCGGAACGATCATAATTGCCATCAGGTTGGTTGATATCCTGATATGCCTTTTCTGTCCGTGAGTACCGCGGTAACCAATTGCCAGTATCTTATACATTTTCTGCTGCCATTTAGGAATTTTGAGTTTGGCATCACGATAGATCGCAAAATCCTTTATCAGTGCCAGGTACAGGAATATCACACTTCCGGTAAAATAAGTTCCAATGGCAAATACATCCCAGGTAATAGGCGATTGCAGGCGTGGATACAGGAAAAGATGATGCAGCCTGTCTAACCGGCCAACACATAATAAAATATAAATGGGACCAATAATCGTAGATATAACCGTGATCATCTCTGCAATGCGGATGATAGGCTTACGCCATTCTACTTTTAAGATATGAAGTATACCCGAGATAACTGCACCGGCATAACTGATACCAATAAAGAAAATAAAGTTTGCTATATACAGTCCCCACACTACATTATCTCTCATGCCTGTTACCGAGTGGCCTTTCGCAATTTGCAGATACAGCGCATACCAGCCTACCAGGATCCATAAAAGAAAAAATATGGTCCAACCCCAGGTCTTTTTTCCGAATTTTTCAATTACCGGACGCTGTTTATCAAAAAGCTCCTGTTGAAATTTATTGAGTTCCATAAAGATTAGTATTCATTATTAATCAAATTATTATTCGCTTAAGGCGTCAGGATTTTGCTTCCATCACATCCTTAAATCTTGCTTTTAATTTATCCGGAAGGTTTTCATAACCTCTTTCCACCGGGAACTGCCTGTCTTTTGGCGGCAGGTAATACACTCTTGGTTTGGTTCCCAGTTCTTCCTGGTAACGGTATGCGGCCCTGTCTTTTATTAACTGGCTAAAGCTTACTGTTTCATCACCGTTAGATACGGTGTCTTCATTTTCATCGCCAAAATAAAATACACCATTGGGGCAGGCTTCCACGCAAGGTGGCAGCAGGCCTTCCCTGGACCTGTCCGGACAGAAATCACATTTTTCTACTGTGCCCACTTTTGCCGGCACACCTGTTTCGGCAGAATAGGGCAGATCTTTAATATCCAGTGGGATCACCGGTTCGTTCCAGTTAAATACACGGGTTGAATAAGGGCAGGCCGCCATACAGAACTTACAGCCGATACATCTTTCATTGTCTATTAATACCAGGCCGTCATCTCTTTTAAAAGTGGCATCAACCGGGCAAACCTTTACGCATGGCGGGTTATCGCAATGGAAGCACTGTTTCGGAAACCAGTAAGGTGCAGCTTTGTCACTATCCTTCATTAGCTTAACAGTTAACCATTCCGTCTCTTCGGGCCGGTAATGCCATTTCTGGCAGGCCGCTACACATTTACGTGCGTTCTTACAACGGGAAAGGTCAACTACCATTACAAACTTTTTACCGGCAATTCCCAGCCTTTGTTCGTGCTGGGAGAGCACCGCCATATTTTCGTGGTGATTGAGGTAGGCTGAATCAATTTCAACTATTTCGCCGTCAGGAGAAAGCAGTCTTACTTTTTCAGGTGCTGTTTTTTTAGAAGAGCAGGAGCAGGCCAGGGTGCCGCAGGCTGTTGTAGCAACAGCTGCAATGGCGATATTTTTAATAAAATCCCGTCTGCTATTGTCATTGTTTATTTCTTGTTCTTTCATTGTATTCAGTTGTTTTGAATAGATCAGCTATTATTTTCTTTTGAAGGATTTTGCATCCAGTCGTAGATCTCTTTATTGGTAGATCGTTGATTCCTGGATGCCGCTTCCAGTGCAGTTTTACTGATTTCAACCAGTTTACCTTCGGCGGTAAGCATTTTTACCATTCCTGGCTTCGCTGCTTTCTTATCTGCTGCAGTAAACAATGATAAAAACCAACGGCGTGATTTATCTTCCGGTTTTTTATTGTCTTCCATCTGTTTTAATTTTTAAAATTTGTCCCTAAAAGTAATCAGAGTGGTTATGCTTAGTTATGACTTACTTTATTCCGGTTTATGATTAATATCATAATGTAGAAAAACCGATTACGCAGAAATCGAAAAGAGGAAAATTCACTTATTACTGAATATTACAGTATTAAAATACCTTATTCAGTAATTAAAAAGGGTTAATTAATACCCGGGATCATGATCGTATTTATGTGAAAAAACGGGGTAAGGTTCTCATAACATTACCGGATTAAATTAAAAAGAAGAGGCTATTTTTTTGCAAAATAGAAGCCCATGAAAGTTTCTACATTGAACATATCAACCTGCACAGGGTTCTTCTTCCCGTCAAAAATAATCAGTCCATGAGCGTCATACTTATTGTTCAGGTCAACACAAG
>JBJTMN010000361.1:0-2637 GCA_046070545.1 Ferruginibacter sp. | reverse complement strand
AAATAATTTCTGATTTGGAAATGCTCAGACTATCAGACGCAGAAGCCGTAATTGAGGTTACGAGTACGAATATAAAAAGAAAATAACGCATGCTGTTGAAAATGTTTTATTAAGTTACTCAAACAATTCAGCCTGCGGATTGTTCGGTTCTTTTCGCACCCATTCCATTTCAATAGATTTGTTGAAGTCGGCCAGTTTGTTGCCCAACGCCTTCCAACCCATCACATCCACCACTTTGCTGATGGTTACTTTAGCGCTACGTACCTGTGCCCCCCTGCCACTCTGCATGGCCAGTACCGGTTCATCATCGGTTGTAACAGCTTCCAGGTAATTACCATCGCCTTCCTTAATGAATAAAAATTTATTATGCAGGGTTGATGTTTCTATTTTGAAACGTTTTACACTGTACTGCACTTTTTCCTTATCATAATAAACGGCTGTTATTATTTTTTCAGGATCGAATTTCTCTATCAGCAATACTTTCTCTGTATCGAAACGCTGCGTCAGTTCCTGGTCTGTGATCTCATAATTTCCATCAGTATAAATAACCAGCAGGCGGTCTTCCGCTTCAAACTTACCCAGGTAGTCTCCTTTTTCATCGGTGTTCAGTCGGCCGAACTTGTTATCGAACCAGAGCTTTTTTGCATCCAGGGTCGATTTGCCCGCTTCCTTGAACTTCACCGATTTAATGGGGTACTTGGTAACCTGGTTACCTATGCTGCTTCTTCCCTTGATATCCTGTTCTTCAAAATAAAAATCAAATTCTTTTTTATGTGCATTGCAATTGGGGCTTAGTATGATCTTCACTACTTCTGCCTCGCCATTTGCATTGGCGCTGAAATAATGCACCCGGCTTTTTTCAGAACCTTTGGTCAGGTCATATTCCTTATCTCTTGTAATACCCGTAACATTAAAGCGTTTTGCAAAACTAATGCCCGTCTTACCATCTACGTAGATCATGTTATAGGTGGTCCTTTCGTCATTCTTCATAAAAACAGCCACGTGCAGAATATCTTTACCAATAAATACTTTGTCGGAGACCTTCACCACTTTCATGATTCCCCCCTTGGTAAAGGCAATGATATCATCCAGGTCGGATACTTCTGCAACCAGTTCGTCTTTCTTTAAACCGGTTCCTATAAAGCCATCAGCAAAATTTGCATAGAGTTTAATATTGGCAATAGCAACTGTTTTTGCTTCAATGGTATCAAACTGTTTGATCTCTGTTTTGCGCTCACGGCCCTTTCCGAATTTCTTCAGCAGGTTTTCATAATAAGCAACGGCAAAGTCGGTCAGGTTATCCAGGTCGTACTTAACCTGTTTGATATCGTCTTCCAGTCCTTTGATCTGCGCTATCAGGTCATCAATATCCAGCTTATAAATTCTGCGTACGGGCTTTTCAGTGAGCTTAACGATATCTTCACGGGTAATCTCACGCTTCAGTAATTTTTTAAAGGGATTAAAAGCTTTATCTATTGCTTCCAGCACTTTCTCCCAGGTCTCGTGTTTCTTTTCCAGTTCCTTGTATATCTTTTCTTCAAAGAATATTTTTTCCAATGAAGTAAAATGCCATTTTTCGTAAAGCTCGGCCAGCTTGATTTCAAGTTCACGCTTCAGCAGCTCTTTTGTATTGTCTGTAGCAGTTTTCAGCAGCTCACTCACTTTTAAGAACTGCGGCTTATCCTTTACAATAACACAGGCATTGGGCGAAATGCTTACCTCGCAATCTGTAAAAGCATATAAGGCATCAATGGTTATATCGGGAGAGATCCCCGGCGCAAGTTCCACAATGATCTCCACTTCGGCAGCCGTATGATCGGTAACTTTTTTGATCTTAATTTTTCCCTGGTCATTGGCTTTTACAATGCTCTCCATCAACTGGGTGGTTGTAACACCAAAGGGAACATTCCGGATGACCAAAGTCTTTTTATCTACTTCTTCTATCACAGCCCTCACCCTGATCTTACCTCCACGCACACCATCGTTATAATTACTGGCATCCATGATACCTCCAGTTTGAAAATCAGGGAGTATCTCAAACTTTTTACCACGCAAATATTTGATGGAAGCTTCTATCAGTTCACAGAAATTGTGCGGAAGAATTTTGGTTGCAAGGCCTACGGCAATACCTTCTGCCCCCTGTGCCAGCAGCAAAGGAAATTTCATAGGCAGGGTTACCGGTTCATTTTTTCTACCATCATAACTCAGTGCCCAATCGGTAGTTTTTGCATTGAAAGCAACTTCCAGTGCAAACTTGCTCAATCTTGCTTCAATATACCTGGACGCAGCCGCTTCATCACCGGTACGAACATCTCCCCAGTTACCCTGTGTGTCTATCAGCAGGTCTTTTTGTCCCAGGTTCACCAGTGCATCACCAATACTGGCATCGCCATGCGGATGGTACTGCATAGATTGTCCGATGATATTGGCCACCTTGTTAAAACGGCCATCATCCATTTCCTTCATGGCGTGCAAAATGCGCCGCTGTACCGGCTTTAATCCATCTTCAATGGCCGGTACCGCACGTTCCAGTATTACATAACTGGCATAATCCAAAAACCATGTTTTGTACTGGCCGCCAATGCCGCTGTCTGTGTGGATGTAATCTTCTTTATTTGCTTTAGCCATAACTTTTAA
>JBJTMN010000360.1:0-3499 GCA_046070545.1 Ferruginibacter sp. | reverse complement strand
CCAAAGAGGCAAACATGAACATGCTTCGTGTGTGGGGCGGTGGCGTGTATGAGTCTGATGATTTTTATGATCTCTGTGACTCACTGGACATCATGGTTTGGCAGGATTTTATGTTTGCCTGCGGCATGTACCCCGGTGATGATGCATTTATCAATAATGTACGGGAAGAAGTAAAGTATCAAATTGAAAGATTACGCAATCACCCCTGCATTGTACTTTGGTGTGGCAATAACGAAATTGATGAAGCCTGGAAGAACTGGGGCTGGCAGGGACAGTTTAATTTACACGGAGCCGATTCTGCTAAAGTATGGAACGATTATAAACGATTGTTCCAGGATAGCCTGAAGAAATGGGTAGATGAGTTTGATGGCAGCCGTCCTTATGTATCCACCTCTCCCAAAAATGGCTGGGGACATGCAGCAAGTTTTACCGAAGGCGATAGTCATTACTGGGGCGTTTGGTGGGGACTGGAAGATTGGGAAGTATTTGAAAACAAGACCGGTCGCTTTATAAGCGAATACGGCATGCAGGCCATGCCCAACTGGAATACGATCAGGAGTTATACTGATTCCACTGACAGGAATATGCAGTCTCCTGTTATTCAGGCTCACCAAAAAGCAAGTGAAGGTTTTAAAAAACTCAATCATTATTTAACCAGGTATTTTATAGATTCAGCAAGGCTTAGCCGACTTTCACTGGATGATTATGCTTACTTAACACAATGTATGCAGTACTATATTTTAAAGAACAGCATTGCAACGCATCGCAGCAAATCTCCCGCAAACATGGGTACGCTTTTATGGCAACTGAATGATTGCTGGCCCGTTGCCAGCTGGAGCATTACCGATTACAGCAGGCAGCCAAAAGCCGCCTGGTATGCGGTTAAGGAGGCTTACAGGGATGATGTTTTACCGGTTAAAGATGCTGTTTATCCTAAAGACCTGGCATTGCAAAAACCACAGTTTGCGATATTTACAGCCGGTAAATCCATTTCTATTACAAGTACCGTTGCGGTTAAATATCTGTACCTCTCAACAACAGATAACAACATTAACTTTTCTGACAATTACTTTGATCTGAAACCCGGTGAAACAAAAACAATCAATACAAACAAGATCATCAATCTTGCTGATCTGAAAATAAGATCGCTGTACAATATTTTAAATGCTCAATAAAACATGTATGAAAAAGCTTTTTGCATTAATCATCCTGCTATCCGTTTACTTCACTGCCTTCTCTCAAAAAGCAGAAAATATCATCATCATAACTACTGATGGTTTTCGCTGGCAGGAAGTGTTTGGCGGCATGGACAGTGCTATTGCCAATAATAAAAAATTCAACCAGGACGACAGTGCGGCCATCTATAAAAAATATTGGGCCGGTAATGCAATTGAAAGAAGAAAAAAACTGATGCCATTCCTGTGGAGTATCATTGAAAAGAACGGACAGCTGTATGGTAACAGGAACCTGGGAAACAAAGTCAATAATGCAAACCCCTATTGGTTCTCCTACCCGGGCTATAATGAAATTTTTACCGGTTTCCCGGATACGCTGGTTAACAGCAATTCCTTTCCGCCCAATCCCAATACAAACCTGCTGGAGTTCCTGAATAAACAAGCTACATACAAAAACAAGGTTGCTGCATTTGGTGCCTGGAATGCATTTGACAGGATACTGAATGAGGGAAGGTCTGAATTCCCGGTCTATTCTGCTTTTGATCTTTTTGGAGGAACGAATCCGACGGTAGCAGAAAAAACCATAAATGCATTGGCAAAAGATTCTTATAAACCTTTTGGCGATGAAGAAGTGCTGGATGTGTTTACGCATTATGGCGCCCTTAATTACCTGCAAACCAAAAAGCCGAAGGTCTTATATATTTCCTATGGCGAAACCGATGAATGGGCGCACAGCGGGCAATACAAAGATTATTTAAATGCTGCCAGCCAGGTAGACAAGTGGATACAGGATATCTGGAACTATGTGCAAAGCGATCCTTTTTATAAAAACAAAACTGCCATTTTTATTACAACCGATCATGGGCGTGGAGATATTGATAAAAACCAATGGACCGATCATGGAAGCGACATTAAGGATGCTTACCAGATATGGATGGCTGTCATGGGGCCAGGCATACCTGCAAAGGGAGAAATAAAAACGCCCCAAGAGTTGTACCAGAAACAATTTGCACAAACTGTGGCAGCTATACTGGGCCTGACTTTTACCGCTGAACATCCGGTTGGAGAAAAGATCCGGCTAAACTAACAATGATCATGTAGAAACCGTCTTCGATAAGCTCAGACTAACTGCTTTTCTTAAATTCCTGCAGTTTTTGCAATAAGGTGACCTGGTTACCGGCCCTTACAAAATTATGGCCTTCATATTTTGCGCCGTAGTAGGTATCCTCATTCAAATGATCGGTTAAAAAACGAATGGCCTGCATATAGATCATAAACTCACCGGCGTAATTGAAGTATTGCTTTTCAATTTCAGTCAGCTCCACTCCCATTTCTGATAAATAACCATCAACGATCGCATCATAAAATTCTTTGCGAATGATGACCTTTGAAAAGTTCTTTTCTTCTTCGCTGACCGGGCATAAGTACGTACGCATCATGTCGCCCACATCGCTGATAAAATAGCCCGGCATCACCGTATCCAGGTCAATTACACAAAACCCTTGCTCTTTTTCATCAAACAATACATTGCTGATCTTGGTATCGTGGTGTGTTACCCGTAGCTTAAATTTTTCTTTGTGAAGTTCAAATTCATCCACGATCCTTTTGTTTTGTTTGATAGTAGCAACCAGGTCTTTTGATTCCGCAATTCTTTGCGGGTTGCCTTTCTCCAATGCTGATTCAAATTGCTGGTAACGAAGTGTGAGGTTATGAAAATCAGGTAGTGTGATTTTTAATGCTGATGCATTAAACCCGGATAAGAATTTTGTAAACCTCCCGAATTGTTTGGCTGCTTCATAAGCCTGTTGCGGCTTTTCAACCACATCAATGGTGTGAGAACCTGCAATAAATGGAAACATTCTGTAAAACGAATCATCCGCATGTACAAGTTCTTCTCCCCTGGTAGTTACAACAGGCGACACAAATAAATAATCAGAAAAATGAGTTTTAAGATAATTATCGATCAGGCGTATATTAAAAGCAATGTCATCCGGGTGTTTAAATACCTGCTGGTTTATTTTTTGAAGAATATATTTTGGAGTGCCCAGTTCATCTGCTATCTTCCAGGTTGCATTGATCAACCCGCTGCCAAAAGGCATAACCCGAAAATTTGCTTGAGACAAACCAAATTCAAATAAAATAGCCTTCATAACTGCTAAATTCGTGTAATTAGTGTAATTCGTGAAACTAAGAAACGAAATATTAAAAGAACATTCCAAAGCGCACTGTAATAAAATTGTGAAATGGGTTGGCAACAGCCAGCAGCGTTTTGATGAACTCTTCACCCTGTTTTTGAATGACGAATACCGTGTGGTACAAAGGGC
>JBJTMN010000359.1:0-8050 GCA_046070545.1 Ferruginibacter sp. | reverse complement strand
ACAACCAGGGCCTGGTTAAGTACAAGGCTAAGGATTATGCAGGCGCCCTGGCCGATTTTAATAAGGCCGTACAACTGGACGCAAAGAATGAAAAAGCCCTGCACAACCGCGGACTGGTAAAATATGCCATGAAAGATTATGCCGGTTCTGTAGCCGATCATACCCAGGCGATCACACTGAATCCTGCATACAGCAATGCCTACAACGACCGTGGCATGGCCTATTACAAACAGAATAATAATGCCGCTGCACTCAATGATTACAATGCAGCCATTAAGAATGACCCCGCTTATTACCAGGCTTATAAGAACAGGGCCATGGTCAATTATGCGTTGAAGAACTATGATGCGGCAGATAAGGACTATGCAAAGTGTATAGAACTTAAAGCAGATGATGCAGATGGATACCTGGGCCGCGGCTCCATCAAAAGCCAGCAAAAGAATTATACCGAAGCCATTGCCTTTTACGATAAAGCCATCCAGTACGACCCAAACAATGCAGTGACAGTGCTTAACAGGGGCAATGCCAAATATGCCCTGAAAGACGTGAAAGGTGCCCTGGCCGATTACCAGAAGGTAGCACAGTTGCAACCCAATAATGTGAATGTGTATTTTAACCTGGGCTCTATTTATATGTCGCAGAATAAGAGCAACGAAGCCATTGAAGCATTTAAAAAATACAACAGCGGTTTGCCAAATGAATGGAGTGGTTATAAAAATACCGCTGATGTATATTATAATCAATTGAAACAGTACGACCAGGCAGAAATTTATTATAACAAAGCATACCAGCTTAACAAAACCGAAAAAGAGATCATCGAACGATTGGGTTACAGTTATTTAAACCAGAAAAAAATTAATGAAGCGGTTGCCATGTTCAAAAACCAGGTTGCCTTATTGCCGAATGACTACTGGGGATATTATAACCTGGGCGCTGCATACAGTGTAGGCAAGCAGCCGGCAGAATCGCTGAAGAACCTGGATTTAGCGCTTGCCAAACGTATGGTGGAACTTCCTTACTGGGATTCGGATAAGAACCTGGACAATGTAAGGTTCCTGGCCGATTTCAGGAAAATGCTGGAGAAATATTTCAATAAGGATATCCTGCTTAAATATCCTAACCTGCGGGGTGTGCTTTAAACAAAATAAATACAGAATTACCAAAACAATGCGATCATGAAGAAAATATTATGCCTGCCGGTGATTGCCGGACTACTGTTTTTCACCTCCTGCAATACAGCTAAGAAAACTGCCGGCGGCGATAACGGGAAGATCGATATCAGCATGGTGCAGATAAACGATGTGTATGAAATTGCACCGCTGGATGGCGGAAAAATGGGCGGCATGGCCAGGGTTGCAACGCTGAAAAAACAGTACCAGTCTGAAAACCCAAATACCCTGCTGGTGATCGCCGGAGATTTTTTAAGCCCCTCGGTTTACAACAGCCTGAAGTTTGAAGGCAACCGCATCCGTGGCAAACAAATGGTGGATGCCATGAATGTTGCCGGCGTGGATATAGCCGTCTTTGGCAATCATGAATTTGATATCCCCGAAGCAGATGTGCAGAGTCGCATCAACGAATCGGCTTTTCAATGGGTATCTTCCAATACCTATAATAAGAAGGGAAATGATGTTGTACCATTTGTAAAGAACGGGATCCCCTTTCCTGAAACCTATATCAGAACATTTACTGATGCAGACGGAACCACCGCCCGCATTGGTTTTATTGGCCTTACCCTGCCTTTTAATAAAGCTCCCTTTGTAAGCTATACCGATGTATTTACAGCTGCACAAAAATTTTATGACCAGCTTAAAGACAGTTGTGATGCAGTGGTTGCTATCACGCACCAGGCTATGGATGATGATATTAAGCTGGCCAGGCAAATACCCGGACTGGCATTGATCATAGGCGGACATGAACATGAAAGACATTATGCAAAAATTGGCAACGTATATATTACCAAAGCAGATGCCAATGCAAAATCAGCTTATATCATCAAACTCAGGCTTAATAAAAAAGAGCATGACCTGAAAATAAAAGCGGATATCCTGGATGTGAATGAAAAGGTTGCTATTGATGCAGCTACAGATGTGGTGGTACAAAAGTGGACCAATATTGCCAACAAGAGTTACGCCTCACTGGGTTTTGATGCTACTAAAGTATGTATGCAAAGCGGTGATCCGCTGGATGGGAGAGAAGCCTATATCAGGACACAGCAAACCAATTTTACAAAGCTCATCGTGGCATCTATTGAAAAAGCTTCTCCGGCTGCAGATGTGGCCATTGTAAATTCTGGTTCTATCAGGGTAGACGATATCCTGCAAATGCCGGTAACCCAATACGATGTGATACGCAGCCTGCCTTTTGGCGGCAGTATTATGGAAGTGGATATGAAGGGCAGCCTGCTGATAAAAATTTTAAATGCCGGTAAGAAGAATGTGGGCAGCGGCGGCTTTCTGCAATATTCAGCAGCATTGACCAGCGATGCCAATACCGGAGCCTGGTCGTTAAAGGATATGCCTGTTGATGCCGCTAAAACATACAAGATCGCCATCACTGATTTTTTAATGACTGGCGGAGAAGCCAACCTGGGCTTCCTTACCAAAGACAATCCCGAAATAGTGAAAGTGTACCCGGTATTTACCGATCTCAATGATGCCCGGTCGGATGTAAGAAGGGCCATCATCAGGTATATGGAAGGAAAGGGGCAGTAATACTATACCATCGATCTGTTGCAATAACTGTCTTTTTCAAAGTCCATCACATTCATGGATATGACCGGCACATTTGGCAACATGGTTTTTAATGTACGCACCATTTGATTTGAAAGACCGGCTTTCTGTTCCGTATTTCTTCCCTGCATGATGTAAGCAAACACATGTATAAAATCATTGTCGGTACCTGCAACAGTATAATGCGTATATGGCATGATCCTTACTTTAATATCGCCCACAGCAAAAAGATTGCTTGATATGGCAATTTGATAAACAGCCTCTATAATTTCTTTGGGTGATTGAAGTTTAATTACGTTCTCTGAGCATTCTATTACAAAATGGGGCATGTGTTTATTTTAAAAGATTAACCGGGATATATAACAACTGCAAAATAAGCATAAAATAAAAAGCCTCCTTACTGAAGAGGAGGCCCGCCTTGCCTGTACAAGGACTTTCTCATGCTTGAACTGGCTTTCGTTGCCCCCTGTTATCCCAAACCCAGGCAAGCGAAAGCAGTATTGTGTGTTTTTGAACCAGATTGTTGGATACAGGAGGAAAAGCACTTTTAATGCCAATTGATGAAATCCTTTACCAGTAAGGGTTTTAGTTTTTTCAGGAGTTTAATATTTTCCATTTTCCGGAATAAAATCTACAATAGATACAGGATTAGGCAGTTACTGGTCCTGTATCAACTCGGAAAACGATACCATTTTCCGTTCACTTCAATGAGTACATCGGCAGCGCTGGGCCATAATGGAGGAACCGAGTTTTTGATCTCCCAGTCTTTGAGGGCATCCTGTAATTCCTTTATTTTATCTTTTTGGTTTTTAGACTGGTCATATTTTTCGGCAGGATCTGTTGCAAGGTTAAAAAGATAAGTGACTTTGTTTTTTTCATTCACATATAATTTCCAGTCGCCCCGGCGGAATGCTTTTGAATAACCGCTGCGCCAGAAAAAATCCTGGTGGGGTAATGAAGAATCACTGGTAAGATAGGGGAGCAGGTTTACACCATCGTACACCCTGTCTTTATTCAGTGCAGCACCGCTTACAGCTGCAATGGTACTGTATATATCCAGCGATGAAACCGGTTTGGTATAGGTTTGTACCGGTTTTAAACCCTGCGGAAATTTCAGGAAAAAAGGAACCTGAATGCCTCCGTCAAAATGGGTAGCCTTACCGCCACGCAGCGGTGCATTATCTGTAGCACGGGTATAGGTAGCACCACCGTTATCGCTGGTGAAAAAGATCAGGCAGTTGTCGGTAAGCCCTTCCTGCTGTAGCTTTTGCAGTACGCTGCCAACAGCATCATCCAATGCTTCGATCATGCCGCTGTACACACGCCTTACTGAATCTGTTTCGGTTTGTATGCGGTTATAATAGGTTTTGGGTACCTGGAAGGGATCGTGCGGAGCATTAAAGGAAAGTGTAAGAAAGAATGGCTTTGTTTTATTGCGTTCAATAAAATCAATGCCTTTTTCAGCAAGCGAAAAAGTAAGGTAGCCTGAATCCTTTACGATGCTTCTTCCTTCTTTGATGGCTGTAGAGCCATGCCTGGGGGCCCAGGCCGGGATCTCAGAAAAGGCCCAGGGCAGATGCATATTAATGTACAGGCTGGTATCAACCGGGTCATCTACATACCGGCTGAGGGCACCATCAAAATAATAAGCATAATCATAGCCATACATATCCGGGAAAACTGTGGGTGATGAAGTAAGGTTCCACTTTCCTACATAACCGGTTGAATATCCTTTTTGCTTTAACAGTTGTGCAATGGTTATTTCGCTGGTGGGCAGATCGGTCACATATACCGAACGGTCTAAAAAGAAATCGGGTTTTAATGTGGCAATGCCAACAGGCTTCTTTTTAAAAGATAAAAAATGCCGGGTTATTTTTTTTCTCACCGACTTATCAAATTTATCGTAGAGCATGAACTCGGCGCCAAAGCGTTGCTGGTAGCGCCCGGTAACAATACCCATGCGTGAAGGTGCACAGATAGGTGATGTTACGTAAGCCTGTGTAAAGCGCACGCCCCCTATGCCCAGCGAATCGATATGAGGTGTATGCACGTGATCATTGCCATAACTGGCCAGGTCGCTATGGCCCAGGTCATCTACAATGATGAGTATGATATTGGGAGGGGTTTTGTAAGCCTGTGCTGAAGCTGTAAACAGGCAGCAAAGACAGATCCATGTGGTAAATAAAAAATGTTTTATCATAAAAGCCCGGGGTAAGCCAGCAACTGGTTTTAGAGCAAACAAGATAAAATAAAAAGCTGAAAACGGGATTTACCGGCTTCATAAAAAGCCAGGAACGGGAAACAGGGGTTCTTGCCGGCTTTGCTGTTTAGTAATTATACACTTTGCGTATGAATTTAATGCCGATATATTTGTTTGGCGGAGTATAGCCGGCAAAAAGATCCTTCGTAAGTTTTGTTTGAAATTTCGAACCGGTTTCCTGCCAAAGAATATCCCAATTGATATCTTTATTATTAACGATCTCTGTATTGATCTTCTCCAGTAATGGATCGTTGATAAGCTTTGAGCCAACGCTGCGGGTGGCAATGATATTTACGTTGGGGTTCAACTGGAAGATCTTCAGAACCTGCTTATATCCCCCGCAGGATCCCAGGAATACAAACTGGCCGGAAGCTGTTATTTTATTCAGACTTTGAGGCAAATGATAGCTGTGCCCCCGGTGTATATAGGAAGTTATCTCGTATCTCTCATTTGCAATGGCATCCAGCATTTCATTTTGCGCTGAGTCGCAGCCGCTTTTTGTGTTCGGCTTATTCATATAAACCTTCATGTTGTTCCCGGCTTTGGAAGTAAAGACAATATAATTCCCTTTATCTTTTTTATCCCAGGTCTTACTGTCGTATGTTGTCAAACAGCTGCTGTATGATTCCGCAGCATCTTCATCGTCGTAAAAAAAGCTGGCCTGCACGATCATGTTTTGTTTTTGCAGGCGCTGCACCTGCAGTATATCATATGTTTTATCAGTCTCGTACCGGTATTTATCCAACAGGATATCCTCCAGCACGGTATAGATCCGCTGGTACAGCAGGTTGTTTTGCAACGCGGGCCGGCTCTTTATTTTACTGATATGACTGAGCAGGTTGTTCTTTAAATGCTCATGACCCCTGATCTCGTACAGTATTTCTGCCAGCGTTACCGCATCCAGGATAATGTCATTGTCTGTCAGCTGTTTTTCGGGTAATGCATCCAGGTAGTTTGCCAGGAATCCGGTGATCTTTTCTTCATCCAGTTGCTTTACCAGGTCGCCCACCAAACCATAGTCAGAAAGATTTGAAATGAATTTATCAAACTGGTAATAATCAACGTCATCAAAGAACTTATTCAATCCTTCTTTCTCATTTTCTTTTAGGAATTTTTTATACAGGTACAAAAAGCTGGAAGTATACAAGGCGCTGCTGCCTTCCTGAACCAGGTCGTAACTGCCCGCCAGCATGAGGAAATACAGTTCTTTTGCCGACAGAGTATTTACTACCGCAAAGCGAACATTATCGGGCGATTCGTGCAGTTCGTTGATCTGTTTGATAAAATAATAATTGCCGAATTTTTTATTTAGGAGAATGATGGGTTGCTCCAGGAACGCACTTATTTCGGGTTCCTTACTGGTATGCAACCGGGTAGCTTCTTCTACAAATGCATGGTAATAATCCTGGGGCGTAAGGGTTAGTTTTTTTATTTCATCTTCGGTAATCCTGTTTTGAAGAATAGCCAGGCTAAAGGGTAACATCTTATCATAATAGATATCGCTTTTTACCTGCGAAACGGCCCTGATCGTTATTTTAGGGTTGTTGCTGACCAGGGTTGTATAAAAGCTGTTGTTGTCTGCCAGTTTTTTACTGAGCGTAAAGGGTGCTACATTAGCCAGCTCATACAGCAGGGTATCTTTATACGGCGCATATTGCGGCAATTCCAGCCGGCTGGAAATAAAATAAGGATCGTACAGCATTTCCCGGAGGCCGGCAATATTCTTAATAGAATCACCCAGTTGAAACCCGGCGAATACCTGTGCCAGGATATTGCTTTGTATATAGTTCATGCCCATGAACAGGCTGTTGACAGAACCATTTTTATAAGCTTTTAAGGTTGACAGAAAATAATGGTTTATCGCCGGGATACCCAATGTAGTAACTGAACCGGAACTGATATTATTACTGCAGACAAAGAACAGTTTGGCCAGGATATCTTTCACAGGCCTGTCTTCCAGTTTGTATTTTCTTTTGATGAGTGAATCGCAGGTAACTGAATAAAAATGATCAATATGTTGTGAATAGGCTTTGTCTATGTAGGTGGCCTGCAGGGTTTTTAACAAGGCTGCTTTGCTTTTTGCATAATTGATTTCTGCTGCCATTACGGCAGCGGGGATCAATAATGATGAAAAAAAAAGGAGAAAAATCAGCCTGATTACTTTTTTTACCGGCTCCCGGATGGTTCTTTTTTCTTTGCACATAGTTTTTTGTTTTATGGGTTTTACTAAACAGCACAACTTTTAACGGCAACCGGATTGAATAATATTAGTTTAAATATTCACTAAAAAATTCATACTCATTATTGCTGAATGCCCTGTTTATATTGATTATGCTTATCATTAGTTAAATAATTACTAAAGGCATGCCAGACGGATATTTGGAGAGAATTTGTTTTAAAAAAGTAGTAATTTTATAACAGTTTTTAATTGTCATGGTAACTCCATTTTGAATTAAACCTTGAAAACATTACAGGGAAGCATGAAGACTCCTAAGCCGGTATTTTTTATTTTCACTTTGCTGTTTATGTCAACTAACGCATCGGTGTATGCGTTACAGCAGGATAATGATATGCTGGCGAAAACAAGCGTAACGGATAATCTTTCCCCGAATAACCCGGTAAATGCGATATCAAAAACCACTGTCACTAAACCCGAAACCGATACTTCTTATAATCATATTGATACCAGGTACAGGGTTGCGGTTGACCGCCTGAAGCAACAGGCAGCTTCCATTCAATCGTATGCTAAGGTAAACAATTACAGCTCAGACTATGTATTCCTGGTAGACATGTCGATACCATCCGGCAAGAATCGTTTTTTTGTTTATAACCTGAAAGCAGATTCGCTGGAGTGTTCATCACTGGTAGCCCATGGATTTGGTTCTACAGTAAAGGACAGTGAGGACCAGTTGATCTTTTCCAACAACAATTACAGTTGCAAGACATCCCTGGGTAAATACAAAATTGGCAGTTCTTACAATGGTACTTACGGACTTGCTTATAAATTATACGGATTAGACAGCACCAACAGCAGGGCTTTTGAACGTGCCATTGTATT
>JBJTMN010000358.1:0-5119 GCA_046070545.1 Ferruginibacter sp. | reverse complement strand
ATTCTTTTTTTCCGGCTCCCCTGAAAATGCAGACGATCTCATTCTCCTTTCCTTCTTCGTTTTGTGCTGTAGGATGTGGTTTTACCTTTGCCTCGATCCTGAACCCGTCACTTCCAAACTGCATGTTCAGTCCGTCGGCTTTTGTAAAATAACTCCTGGTGAAACAGCAATAGTAAGCAGCATCCAGCAGGTTTGTCTTGCCTTTGCCATTAAGGCCACAAATTCCAATAACCTTTTGAGTAAAATCAAAAGTTGAAAAATGATAATTCTTAAACCGGGTTAAGCTAATTTTTTGCAGAAAAAACATCAGCTGCAAGATACACAATGTAGTAACGCTTTCATTGTGCAAACGATGTTGTATTTTTAAAACAAACTTGTTTTTGCAGCACAACAAACCTTTTGCCTTTTAATTTCGTTTAGTATACAAATGAGATACCTTTTGGTCTTATACTGCCTGCTTGGTTCATTTACTGCTTTTTCGCAAAGCGTAAAACTGGACTGGGTAAACTCCCTGGAAGGAAGCTCCTATGATGCCTGTAAGGCTATCGCATTGGATGCTGCCGGTAATGTGTATGCTACAGGCTATTTTTCCACAACGGTTGATTTTGATGCCGGCCCCGGGGTATACAACCTCACATCTGTAAATGCTGAAGATGCCTACCTGGCAAAATATGATGCAACCGGTAAACTGGTCTGGGCCAAAAGCATCGGCGATTTCAGGTACCAGGCCGGCAATGCCCTCACTTTGGATGCCAATGGCAATATTTATGTTGCCGGTATCTTTTTTGGAACTACCGATTTTGATCCGGGCCCGGCAGTATATAACCTGGTATCGGCGGGTAATGAAGATATCTACATCAGCAAATTTGATAACAACGGAAACTTTACCTGGGCAAAACGTTTTGGAGGCCCTACCAACGATTTTTGTAATGCCATTAAACTGGATGCTTCGGGTAATATTTACTTTAACGGGTATTTTGAGAACACCGCCGATTTTGATCCGGGGCCAGGCGTTTTTAACCTGGTATCGGCAGGAGGTACCGATATCTTTGTCTGCAGATTAAATGATACCGGCAATTTAACATGGGCTAAAAGGATCGGCGGCCCATCATCAGATGCCACTTACGATATAGAGCTGGATGCCCAGGGAAATGTGTACAGCACGGGGTTTTATTGGGCTACAGCCGATTTTGATCCCGGACCCGGTGAATTCAATTTAACCTCACCGGCATTCGGGAATGGGTTTATTTTGAAATTAAATGCCAATGGTGATTTTATCCGTGTGGCCAGCCTGGAAGGTAACAGCAGGGTTCGCAGCATGACCCTGAAGCTGGATAATACCGGTCACCTGTATGTAGCCGGCCATTTTGATGGTGCTGCTGATTTTGATCCGGGTACCGGTACTGCTTTTTTAAATTCGCCTGTTGATGATGATGATATTTTTATCGGTAAATACGATACCGATCTTACCCTGGTTTGGATAGAACAGGTTGAAGGCCCTTCGTTTCAAAAGGTATTTGATATAGAGGTAGATGCTGCTGACAATATTTATGCAACCGGCCATTACAGCGGCACTGCCGATTTTGATCCGGGGCCGGCCGAACATAAGCTCACTGCTGCCGGTGACCCCGATGTTTTTGTATTAAAATTGAAACCCACCGGTGAATTTGTATGGGTGGCGCCTGCAACAGGCAGTTATTTTGGAACCGGCAATTCGATTAAAGTAGATAAATCAAATAATATTTATGTAGGAGGTACTTATGAAGGTACCAAAGATTTTGACCCTGGGCCCGATGAAGTAAAACGAACATCCGCCGGGCAAAGTGAATCCTTTGTTGAAAAACTACGGCAATGCCCCAATGCTGCTATCACGCAAACCTTAAACATCAGCAGCTGCACTGCTTACAAACTCGGTAATAAAACCTATGATTCAACGGGCACTTATACGCATCTTGTTTTGAATGCACTGGGCTGCGACAGTATCATCATTACATTGAATCTTACCATTAACAGGATCGTGAACCATGTATACGCTGACATTTGCGATGGCAATTTTTATCTGGCAGGAGGTATGCCCCGGACAAAGCCGGGAATTTATTACGACACCCTCAAAACTGCTGCGGACTGTGATTCGGTAATAGCCACCCATTTAACTGTCCGTGAAAAACCCCGGCCTGTACTTGGGCCCAACAGGAATATCTGCGAAGGGCAGCGCATCATACTCGATCCCGGAAATTTTGTAAGCTATCTCTGGCAGGACCTTACTGCTACACAGCAATACACGGTTACAAAGCCCGGAACCTATTTTGTTACCGTTACCAATGCATTTAATTGCAAAGCATCTGCCCGTATCATTATTCCCGGTACGGCAAAAACGCCATCCGGGTTTTTACCGGCAGACCAGGAATTGTGCAGCGGCAATGTATTAAAGTTGCAGGTACCGGGTTATTATTCCTACGCATGGAGCTCCGGCGAACAAAGCCGAAGTATTGAAATAAGAAAAGCCGGCAGCTATGTTTTAACGGTTACCAGTTTTGATAACTGTGTTGGCACCGATACCATCACCATCCGTGAAACCACCTGTATACCCATCGGCATACCCAATGCCTTTAGCCCCAATGGTGATGGCAGGAATGATTATTTTGTTCCAACCATCCAAGCAGAAATAAAAGACTACCGTTTACGTATTTACAACCGGGTTGGGCAAGTGCTGTTTCAAACCACCGATCCTGCAAACGGCTGGGATGGCCGTTTCAAAGGCCAGCAGCAATCATCGGACAATTACATCTACCAGCTGAGTTTTAGTAATATGACAGGAAAGCAGTTTGAGTATAAGGGGAATATTTTGTTGATGCGATGAGGTAAAATAACACTGATTTTATTACTGGTCTACCGGTTTTTCCACAAAATAATCCTTCCCTTTACATGACTGATTCCTAATTGTCAATTCCTAATTCAAATTTCCCATTTCTCCCTTATCTTTGCCGCCTAAAATTAACCCATTGGCTACAAAATTTTCTAAAGAAACCTATTTATACTGGTACGAACTGATGCTGCTTTTGCGCCGCTTCGAGGAGAAAACAGGCCAGTTATATGGTATGCAGAAGATCCGTGGTTTTTGTCACCTGTACATAGGGCAGGAGGCAGTTGCCGCCGGGTGTATGACTGCAACCGTTCCTGAAGATAAGTTTATCACTGCTTACCGCGACCATGGTTTGGCTATTGCCAAGGGCATTAGTGCCAAAGCCTGTATGGCCGAACTGTACGGTAAAGCTACCGGTTGCAGCAAAGGAAAGGGTGGAAGTATGCACTTTTTTGGTGTTAAAGAGAACTTTTTTGGTGGTCATGGTATTGTAGGTGCCCAGATAGGCACCGGTGCCGGACTGGCTTTTGCCGAAAAATACCGCGGGACCAATAACGTGGTACTTTGTTTCTTTGGAGATGGCGCAGCCCGCCAGGGTATGCTGCACGAAACCTTTAATATGGCCATGTTATGGGACCTGCCGGTGGTATTCATCTGCGAGAACAACCACTATGCCATGGGAACTTCAGTAGCACGTACCAGTAAAACCCTTGACATTTACAAAATGGCCGATGCCTACGAAATGCCCAGCGATAGCATTGATGGTATGAGCCCTGAAGATGTGCACAATGGCGTATTAAGGGCTGTGAACCGTGCCAGGGAAAAGGGTGGTCCAACTTTACTTGAAATAAAAACATATCGTTATAAAGGTCACAGTATGAGCGATCCGCAAAAATACCGTACCAAGGAAGAACTGGAGCAATACAAGGAAAAAGATCCGATAGAACATGTAATGAAAGTGCTCAAAGATCAGTACAAGGTTACCGACGAAGAGTTTGAAGTGATCATTGACCGGGTAAAGGCAGAAGTGGATGAATCCGTTACATTTGCCGAAGAAAGCCCCTGGCCGGCCGACGATGAACTGCTGAAGGACGTATATGTGCAGGAAGATTATCCTTTTATAGTTGACTAAAATTTTTTCATTCTTAATTTATAATTTTTAATTCTTAATTCATTGAAATGGCAGATAATCAAGTAAAAACAGAACAGAACGAAGCAAATGAGATCATAGACAGGGCAAAGGGTTTCTGGGCAAAATACAGTAAAAAGATAGTGATTGCAGGTTCTGTAATTATTGTGCTGCTGGGTGGATTTATCGGATATAAGTACCTGGTGACCATTCCAAACGAGAAAAAGGCCAATGACCTTATTTTTCCTGCAGAAAAACTGTTTGTAGCTATGGCAAACAGCTCCTCTTATAACAAAGATACTGTGAACATGGTGCTGAACGGAGACAAAGCTGCCGGAGTAACCGGGTTATTGAAAATTGCAGGCAGCTATGGCGGAACGAAATCGGGCAACAGGGCACAATACATCATTGGCGCCTGCTACCTTAATTTAAAGCAGTACGACAAAGCCATTGAGCATTTAAAGGATTTTGACGCCAATGGTGCAAGCCAGATACAAAGCAAAGCTTATATTTTACTGGGCCATGCTTATGCCGAGCAAAAGAAAACGGATGATGCTCTTAGCTATTACAAAAAAGCAGCTAATATCTCCGGGCTGGATGAAGCTATGGTAACAGAAGCAATTTATATGGCAGCACGTTATGCAGAAGCCATTGGTAAAACAACAGATGCCACTGAACTGTTTCAGAGACTGAAAGATGATTATCCCGCAAGTTCCAGGGTTATCTCAGGCGAAGTTGATAAATACCTGGGTAGCCTGGGAGCTTTAAAGTAACCAGCTATTGTAATTAAGAGTTAGTGGCGCTCCACTGACGATTCACAACTCACGATTCACGATATGTCAACAGACTCAAATAATTTATACGATACAACAGGCATCCAGCTTCCGGCGGGTGCCTGTGTTGTAATTGTACGTACCGAATGGAATCCGGCTATTGTTAATCCATTGGAAGAGGGGTGTAAAAAAATACTGGATGCCAACGGCGTTTCGTATAAAGTGCTTACAGTTCCAGGTGCATTTGAAATTGCTTTTGGCATAAAACGTTACTGGGAACAACACAAGTATAAAGATGATAGGCCGCATGCTTTTATCGCCTTAGGTTGTGTATTGAGAGGGGACACACCGCAT
>JBJTMN010000357.1:0-2111 GCA_046070545.1 Ferruginibacter sp. | reverse complement strand
TTGTGCCCGTACCACCACTGCACCAGTGCATCCTGAACGCCGGCATACCAGCTGTAACTTTTCAGGATACTGATGGGTAATTCGAAACTGTTCACAATATGCAACATGGCTACGGTTACCCAGGTAGCAATGTAAAACCAGATGGCCACATACAGGTGTTTTTCCCTTCTTTTAATAATGGTACCAAACATGTTCCAGCCAAAGACCACCCAGATGATGGTAATGGCAAGATCAATTGGCCATATCAGCTCAGCATATTCTGCACCCTGGGTAAGTCCCAGTGGCAGGGTTACGGCGGCTGCAACAATGATGAGCTGCCAGCCCCAGAAATGGATCTTGCTGAGGGTATCGCTGAACATCCTTGCTTTACACAAACGCTGCAGCGAATAATAAACGCCCATGAAGATACCATTGCCCACGAACGCAAAGATCACTGCATTGGTATGCAATGGACGAAGGCGGCCGAAAGAGAAATACTGTGTGATGTTCAACGCCGGAAAAACAAGCTGCAGGGCAATGTATAAGCCCGCCAGCATACCTACAGCACCCCATAGGATGGTTGCAAACGCAAAGTTCTTAACTATCCGGTTGTCGTAATAGAATTTTTCTACCTGCATGTGTTATTTAGTTTGGTTTATTGTTTTGGTAATTGATGTTGGAGTTGAGGTTGAAGATGTACTTTTCAGTTCATCATCAAACAGCATACGGATGGATGGGGTGAAATCATCATCGACCTGCCCTTTTTTTACACTGAATAAAAAAGCAGCCAGGAAACTGCCTGCTACTAAAATGCTGATCCCGATCAATACGAATAGTGCGCTCAATAGAGTTGATTTAAATGATTCTCAAAAATACCTGTAGCCTGAGTTTTGGAGGCTGATGCCTATCAAATCAAAATATGATTTTAATCATGCCGCTTTTAAAGGATCTTTAAAGCCCTTTTTTACGGGCAACCAGGGAGGAGCACAAACTAACGAACAACACAATACTGATACTGCTTGCCGGCATCAGTATGGCAGCTATCATGGGCGAAAGGATCCCCTGTACCGCAAAGGACAAACCCACTATATTGTACAGAATAGAAAGGATGAAACTGGCCAGCACGATATTTTTACCGGCCCGGGCATAGCGTACAAATTTTCCCAGCATCGAAACCTTATTCCCGTCCAGTATGGCATCACTGGCCGGTGAGAACCGGGCCGAGTTGTCGGATACGGCAATACCTACCTGGCTTTGCATCAGGGCACCGGCATCATTAAGGCCATCACCCAGCATCAGCACATGACCATTATTTTTTTGCAGGTATTTTATAAAATCAAGTTTTTGCTGGGGTGATTGATTAAAGCGGAGCTCTGCAACGGGGCCAAATATCCTGCTGAGATTTTCCTTCTCAGAATCATTATCGCCCGACAGCACATACAGGTCCTTCACCTGGCCTTTCAGCTCCTGTATCATTTCCGCAACCCCTTCCCGGTACTGGTTTTGTACACTAAACTTACCCATATGCTTTTTGCCCAGCTGCACATGAACAGAAGTTCCCGTATCGTGCGAAGCATAGCCATCGCCGGCATATATGAAATCAGCCGAACCCATTTTTACCGGTATACCGGCTACCACGGCATCCAGCCCGCGGCCGCTGTATTCGGCAAAACTGTTTACCGGTAATGCCATATCTGATGCGTTGTGAATGGACGCTGCAATAATTTTACTTAAGGGGTGAGATGACTGCCTGGTAACAGCTTTCAAAGCAGCCAGTTCGGTACCACTCAGTGCACAACCTTCGTAATTCACCCTGGCTGCATTGCTTTGTGTGATGGTGCCGGTCTTGTCGAACACCACGGCATTGATCTTTGCCAGCGCTTCAATGACAGCTGCATTTTTCAGGTACAGCTTATTGCGGCCAAATATGCGCAGCATATTGCCATAGGTAAATGTGGCCGACAGCAATAAGGAACAGGGGCAGGCTACAATGAGGACCGAAGTAACGGCGGGCAATATTTTAGTGGGGTCAACCAACGACCAGAAGATCAATGTAAGCCCCGCAATGGATAACAGTATATACGTGAAGTACCTGCTCCAGGGATGAATAAAGGATTTTTCCTCGTTCTTCC
>JBJTMN010000356.1:0-5719 GCA_046070545.1 Ferruginibacter sp. | reverse complement strand
GCTATACCAATGTCGCTTTGAATTTCTTTAAAAATATTAACCAGCGATGGGTGGTTTAACACCGTTTTGTACCGAAAAACTCAGGCCATGTGCCTGTCCTTCTCCATGATAGGGATCCTGGCCCAGGATGACCACTTTAAGTTTATTAAATGGTGTTTGGTTAAAAGCATTGAAAATAAGCGAACCGGGAGGGTAAATAATTTTGCCTGCTGCTTTTTCTGTTTTTAAAAAAGTAACAATCTGCTGGAAGTAAGGTTTTGTGAATTCGTTTTTCAACACTTCCTTCCAGGAAGCTTCCATTTTTACATCCATTTCAATTTAGTTTAGATGCAATGTAAAATTTTCTTAGCTTTGCGGCTGCAAAAAAATGGTCTGGTAGCTCAGCTGGATAGAGCATCAGCCTTCTAAGCTGAGGGTCATTGGTTCGAATCCAATCCAGATCACGAGGTAAAGAGTCGCTTTCAGCGGCTCTTTTTATTTTTATACAAAAAAATAAAATCTTTATTTTTGCTTTCTAGAATTTACAGCCATGAAGTACTTTATAATCTAAGGAATAACTCTTTATCCTTAGTCTGCAACCGTTAACAATGCAACATTGCATTGGATTCAATCTATTTACTTAACTTTTATTTTTATACTATCATGGCGTTTTCAATTAAAAGGGGCCTTTCTATTTTTAAATTATTAATACAGGCTTTAACCGGGGAGTTCAAGGATTTTACCACGGGCAGTATTAACCGGGCAATTTTTCTATTAGCTATTCCGATGATATTCGAAATGGTTTTCGAATCTCTCTTTGCTATTGTTGATATTTATTTTGTAAACAAAATAGGTATAGAAGCATCTTCCACTGTAGTACTTACAGAAGCTTCTCTCACCATCCTGTATTCTGTTGCCTGGGGATTATCGATCGGTGTAACGGCACTGGTGGCAAGGCGTGCAGGCGAAAAGAACTTTAAGGCAGCATCTGATATTGCAGCCCAGGCTATTTTGCTGGGTCTGTTTCTGTCGTTCATTGTAAGTATTGTTGGCTTTATTTTTCCTGGGGAAATATTAAAATTAATGGGAGCATCTGATAAAGTGGCACAGGAAAATTACCTGTTTACCCAGATCATGCTTACGGGAAATGTTGTCATTGTTTTACTATTCATAAACAATGCTATTTTCAGGGGCGCAGGAAACGCATCCATTGCCATGCGGGTTTTAATAATTGCTAACCTGATCAATATGGTGTTAGACCCGCTGCTGATATTGGGTATTGGACCTTTTCCCAAAATGGGGGTAACAGGAGCTGCAGTAGCAACTACTACAGGCCGTGGAATAGCAGTGCTGCTTCAGTTTTACTACCTGTTCAATGGCAGGTCGCTGATAAAACTCGTATCAAAACAGTTTGTGACCAGGATGAATTTAATCCGCAGTATTCTGAACACTTCTGCCGGCGGCATGTTTCAGTTCATTATTGGCAGCTGTAGCTGGATCTTTTTAGCCAGGATCATCGCAGAATCGGGAACTGCTGCTATTTCGGGTTATGGCACTGCCATCAGGATATGCATTTTTACCATATTGCCTGCATGGGGGCTGGCCAATGCAGCTGCAACACTGGTAGGGCAAAACCTGGGGGCCAATCAGCCGGAAAGAGCCGAAAAATCGGTCTGGCGAACGGCATTTATCGCTTTTTGCTTTTTTGCAATTGTAGCAATTGTATTCTTTATGTTCGGGGTAAACCTGATGAGATTTTTTACAGATGACAAAGAAGCCATTCTGGCTGGCACAGAATGCCTGCATATACTGGCAATTGGCTATGTGTTCTTTGCCTATGGCATGATCATAAGCCAGGCCTTTAACGGGGCCGGAGATACCCGTACCCCAACCTATATAAATCTCTTTGTTTTCTGGGTCTTGCAGATACCACTGGCCTGGGTATTGGCAAAATATTTAAAAATGGGTCCCACAGGGGTTTATATAGCTATAGGAGTGGCAGAAACCGTTTTGGCAATAGTAAGTATTATAATATTCAGAAAAGGGAGGTGGAAATTGGTAAAGGTTTGATTTTAACTATTTTAGCATAATTAATAAAAATAGTTACAAATTTTGCCTTTCCATTAATTTAACATTATATTTGCACATAACTCAGACAAAAAAATTTTAATAAAATTAAAGTTTATGAAACAAAAACTAACACTAATTCTGGCATTAGCTCTTTTAGCCACAAGTGCCTTCTCTCAAAAATCTAAAAAGAAGATGGGAGATGGAGATAAAAAGGGACCGCTTTTCGGTTTGCATTATAACATGCAGGATTTTAATGCACCTCTGGGTATTAAAGATCCAATTACCGGAAAAGTTTACAGCACTTTCAGAGATATGACCAAAGGTTTTTCTTTGTCATATTGGAGAGGACTTACTTCAAGGATCGATCTTGCAGTAAAAGCAAATGCCAGTTTTCGTGATTACCGCGCAATCCGCACTGGTTTAACTCAAAAGACTGAGATCGGACTGGAACTTGAACCAACTTTAAACCTGCGTGCTTTCCCGGATAAAGCTTTGATAAATCCATTCTTGACCGTAGGTGCTGGTGCAGGATGGTATACTGACAAACTGGGTTATTATGTTCCTGCAGGTCTTGGTGTTCAGGTTAATTTCAACAGCCAGACTTACATGTTTGTACAGGGTCAATACAGATGGGACCTGACCAAGAAAGATGCTAAATACGGCAATAAAAAAGTAACTGGTGATAACCTGTTCTATTCAATTGGTTTTGCTCAGAACATCGGAAAGGAAAAACCAAAGGTTGTTCCTCCACCGCCACCACCAGTTGTTGAGCCTCCAAAAGACAGAGATGGAGACGGTGTTCTGGATGTTGATGATAAATGTCCTGATGTTGCCGGTCTTGCTTCTTTACAAGGTTGCCCAGACAGAGATGGTGATGGTATCACTGATGCAGAAGACAAATGTCCTGATGTTCCAGGTTTAGCCCGTTACCAGGGTTGTCCAATACCTGATACTGATAAAGATGGTATCAATGACGAAGTTGATAAGTGCCCGACTGTACCAGGTGTTGCCCGTTATCAAGGTTGCCCGATTCCTGATACTGATGGTGATGGTGTAAATGATGAAGAAGATAAGTGTATCAACGAAAAAGGACCTGCTTCTAACTTCGGTTGTCCTGTTATCAGCGAAGAGATCATCAAGCGTGTTAACTTAGCTGCTAAGAATGTATTCTTTGCAACTGCAAGCGATAAATTATTAAAGCAATCTAACAAGAGATTAGATGACGTTGTAACTATCTTAAACGAAAATCCAACTTACAAAGTACAGATCGATGGTCACACTGATGACCAGGGTAAAGATGAGTACAACCTGGATCTTTCTAACAGAAGAGCAGCTTCAGTTAAAGCTTACTTAGTTAGCAAAGGAATTGCTGAAGCCCGTTTAAACTCAACCGGTTATGGCGAAACCAAACCAGTTGCTGACAACAAAACAGCTAAAGGCCGTGCAGAAAACAGAAGAGTAGAAATGACATTGAGCAACTATTAATAGTTACTTAAAAGATAAAAAATCCCCCCGAGTGATCGGGGGGATTTTTGTTTGAATTCAAGCTTAATTATTATCGGGTAACATGTAATTCATAAAAAATCCATCAGATTTTACCTGATGGATTTTTTATGAACGAGCAGTGGTGTTTAGATCTTCTCTTCCAACTCCATCAGTTTTTCAAAAACAATTTCATAATCTACATTTGCCTTTTTCAATTCAGCATCAGCATTTTTATAGGCTGTTTCTGTTTGCAGGAATTTCGTTTTATCTCCATACACATCAGGCGATGCCAGGTCAAGTTCCAGTTGTGTTTTCTTTCTGGTAAGGTCTGCTATCTTCTCTTCCAGTTGTTTAAACAGGTTCTTTTGCCTGGTGAGTTCTTTTTTTAATTCTTTATCGATGCCCGTGTTTTGATTATTAGCCACTGGTAGCACAACCGGTTTTGGCTGGTCTGTTTTTGCAGAACTTTCCTTTGCGGGTTGCTTATCTGCAGGCTTTTGTGCGGTGGTTGTTTCTGCTTTTAATAAGGCAGCATCGGCTTTTGCTTTTCTTTCCTTCCAGTCTTCGTATTCTGCGTAGGTTCCTTTAAACTCCCGGATCTTATGATCTTCAATATCCCATATTTTATTGGCAATGCGGCTAATGAAATAACGGTCGTGGCTAACCAGTACAATGGTGCCTTCGTACTTGTTCAATGCTTCAACCAGCAGATCAACCGAATGTATGTCCAGGTGGTTGGTAGGTTCATCCAGCATTAAAAAATTGGCTTTGCTGGCAATGGTTTTAGCCAATGCCACCCTGGCTTTCTCACCACCGCTTAATACTTTGATTTTCTTCTCAACCGTATCGCCACTAAATAAAAAGGCACCCAGTAAACTTCTTAACTCCAGGTCATTCTTTCCGCTGCGGGCTTCTTTTAACTCTTCTAAAATATCATTGTTCTGGTTCAACGCTTCCAGTTGATGCTGGGCATAAAATGATTCCTGTACATTATGTCCCCATTCACGGTCACCGGTAAATGATTCGGTGCCGGCAATGATTCTTAATAAGGTAGATTTTCCTTTACCGTTAGCACCGATCAATGCTATTTTATCGCCGCGGTCAATCTCTGCACCTGTGTCTTCCAGGATCTTTACATTTCCAAAACTCTTGCTAACATGTTTTAAGGTAGCTACAATTTTGCCCGGTGTTTTATCTATGGCAAAATTAATACGCATATTGGGGCGCTCTAATTCTACTTCTTCTATTCTTTCCAGTTTATCTAACTTTTTTACAATGCTTTGTGCCATGGCAGCTTTGCTTGCTTTTGCCCTGAATCTTTCTACCAGCCGTTCGTTTTGACGGATATAATCCTGCTGGTTTTCGTAGGCCTTTTGCTGCATATCAATTCGCAGGGCTTTTTCCTGTTCGTAATAAGTATAGTTACCAGTGTAAAAATGCAGTTGCCGTTGATACAGCTCCACAATTTTATTTACCATCCTGTCTAAAAAGAAACGGTCGTGTGATACGATCACCACGGCACCGGGATAGTGTATCAGGTATTTCTCCAGCCACTCAATACTTGGCAGATCCAGGTGATTGGTAGGTTCATCCATCAGCAGCACATCGGGGTTCATCAATATCATTTTAGCCAGCAATACCCGCATGCGCCATCCACCACTGAAATTTTTATAGGGCTTCCCCAGGTCGGCATTGGCAAAACCAAGACCTTGTAGTATCTCTTCTGTGCGGTGATGAATGCTGTAGCCATCCAGTACTTCCATTTCATGCAGCAGGTCGGCATATTTATTGGCCAGGCTTTCATCCCCGGTCTTTTCCAGTTCGTGTCCCAGTACTTCCATTTCTTTTTCGAGTTGCTTCACTCTTTCAAAAGCACCCATGGCAACTTCCAGGATAGAATCTTCGGTATCAAAGCCCAGCAGGTCCTGGTGTAAAAAGCCGATAGTGGTTTCACGCCCTTTTTCTACCGTGCCTTTTGCAGGACTGTACTGGCTGGTTAATACTTTAAGCAAAGTAGATTTTCCGGTACCATTGTAACCGATAAGGCCAATACGTTCGTTGGGCTGTATATGCCAGGTAGCATCCTCCACAATTGTTCTGGCGCCAAATTCAAATGTCACATTCTGTAATCCTAAAAGCATAATAAAGTTTCGAAACGGTTTATAAAGCGGCAAAAATAACGAAT
>JBJTMN010000355.1:0-2535 GCA_046070545.1 Ferruginibacter sp. | reverse complement strand
ATAATAATATCAGCCTTTCAGGCTTAAAAACCATACCCCAGCTTCCCTTCCACCTCCTTCGGCAATCCCGGCAACTTCTTGCGCTCCACCAAAAAGCTATTCAACTGTGCAATTTCTTTAAAAACATAATGCTTGTCCATGGCGGCTTTTAAATAGCCGGCACCACTGCTGCCGCCTGTACCAATGCGGGTACCGATCATGCGCTGCACCATATTAATGTGGCGGCTGCGCCAGTTGCTTAGCTGGTTATCAATTTCTAAAAGCGTATCCAGTAACTGAAAAGGTTGTTCCAGCATGGGGTAACCATGGTACATCATTATAAACAAAGCCGATCGGCAGGCTTTGGGGCTAAGGCTCCGCTCCACATTTTCATCGGCATTATTAAACACCGTGTCAAAGCTGGCAGCATTATTTTTTTCGGCCTCGGCCAGACTACCCACATACACCTGCTGGTAATTGCTCCAGAACTCTTCGGTAATAAACGGCATCCTTTCCAGCCAGGCATTGATTAATTCAATAACACTCTTGCCGCTTTCTGCATCTTTAATAATGGCAATGTCTTTTTCTTTCAGTTGTGATGTATAGTAATGCTGCCCGTGGCGTTGTTCAAATTTTAAACCCAGTTTAGCTTCCAGTACTTTAAACTGGTAACTCTGGAAGCCCGATGCAGGCCGCAGCATATCCCGGAAGTCGAGAAAATCCATCGGCGTCATCGTTTCCATAATATCTATCTGCTGTACCAGTACTTTTAAAATGGTAACTACTCTTTTTAAACGATGCACTACGGTTTGCATTTCAGGACTGTTATCGTTCACCACCGGTTTGTTCATGATCTCAATTACCGAATTCACTTCAAACAATATCTGTTTAAACCAAAGCTCATATGCCTGGTGAATGATGATAAAGAGCATTTCATCGTGCGCCGGTTCCCTTCCTTCCTTAAAACTTTCGGGATCCTGTGCGCCGGTAATTTTGTCCAGTTGCAGGTAATCTGCATAGTAAACAGCCTTTTCCATGTAGCAAATTTTAGTGCAGCAAACTTACTGTTTTTAGTTGTCAGGCCACTATAGTAACTTTTAATTTTAAAGTCTCTTATTGTTTTAAAAGACTTAATTTTTTGATTTCTGCTTAGTGGCCAGACAACTACCTGCCTTTTGTTAACCGTTGGTGAACGCAAATTCCTTTAACAAATCCTTCTGTAAAATAAAAAAGCATGGCATCATTTTCTAATTAAAAAAACAATGCAGCCCCTTAAACCCTGCAACCAACTATGATCAAAAAACTTTTCTTTTCTGTCATCAGTGTATTGATGATAAACCTGCTACATGCACAAGTTACCTACGGAATCAGGTCAGGTGTAAACTATGCCACCTGGAAGGGAGATGATATCCAGATCATCCAGGACCTGGTAGATAAAACAGACGGTTATGTAGTAGCCAAAGGCAGAACCGGCATGCATATCGGTGGTTATGTAAATATTCCGATCAGCAACACGCTCTCTTTTGAACCCGGCATTGGTTATTCAAAAAAAGGCTACAGTCTTAAGGGTGATTTTCAGATTCCGGTATTAAGTTACCTGGGCGTAAATGCCAGGGCACAGGTGCAATCGCATTATATAGATATGCCATTGGTACTGAAAGCAAAAGTATATAAAGGCCTGCAGGTATATGCCGGCCCGCAGGTATCGTACCTGGTGCGGAGTACATTAAATGCTAAACTCGGAGTGTTTGGTATTACTCTTTTTAACCGGGGTGTTGGCATTACCAGCCGCTTTAACAAAGTTGATATGGGCCTTACCGGTGGCGTGGGCTACCAGTTTGACAACGGCCTTAACGTGCAGGCAGGTTATGATTATGGATTATCTCCGCTTGATAAAAATGGTAATTACGCAGCATACAACCGCGTGGTAAAAGTTTCGGTTGGCTTTAGTTTTTAGTTGATGGTTAATGGTGGAAATGCGGTATCCGGCAACGGGTATCGCTTTCTTTTTGTCTAAAAATGATTTTCCCTAAATTTGCAACCCGTCCTACGGATTAAGGAATTAACCAATTAACGGATTAACTATATTATGGGAAGAATATTTGAAGTAAGAAAAAGTGCCATGTTTGCCCGCTGGGATAAAATGGCCAAGAATTTTACCAGAATAGGTAAAGAGATCGCCATTGCTGTAAAAGCCGCAGGCCCAGACCCTGAAAACAACCCTGCCCTGCGCAGGTGCTACCTCAATGCCAAAGCATGTAATATGCCCAAGGACCGTGTGGAAGCTGCCATTAAAAGGGCCATGGGGAAAGATACCAGTAATTATGAAGAAATCATGTACGAGGGCTATGCCCCTCATGGCATTGCTGTATTGGTAGAAACCGCAACTGATAACTCCACCAGAACCGTTGCCAATGTAAGAATGCATTTTACTAAAGGCAAGGGTGCATTGGGCACAACCGGCAGCGTGGCTTTTGGTTTTACGCATATGGCAGAGTTTAAAATTAAAGGCGAAGGAGTAAATGTTGATGACCTTGAATTTGAACTGATTGATTT
>JBJTMN010000354.1:0-3766 GCA_046070545.1 Ferruginibacter sp. | reverse complement strand
CACTTGCACTAGCCTCATGAATATTGGCTCCAACTGAAGTGCCGCTTCTCAACATCTGTTATGGAATAACATATTCCTTCTTCTCATTAATCAGAAATTTGTACATTTAAATTATCTCCAGTGCAAATGAGTATTATCTCTTAACAATTATATTGTCTTTGCTTTCATTCATAACTCATCATACAAAATTCTAAATTAATTGAGATACTTTATTTCTCTTAATGTACTTACCATTTCCCTTTTCCACCATACATTTCCCTTCATCAATCACAACCTGTCCCCTTAACAACACCGTTTTTGTTTTACCGGTAACCTTCCATCCTTCATAAGCAGAGTAATCGGTGTTCATGTGATGGTTTGCTGCACTGATGGTATGCTCTTTATTCGGATCAAACAAAACAATATCAGCATCTGACCCAGGTGCTATGCAACCTTTCTGTGGGAACATTCCGAATATCTTTGCAGGATTGGTTGATAATACTTCTACAAATTTATTGGGAGTGATCCTTCCTTTGCGAACACCTTCGCTGTATAACAATTCCACACGATGTTCAATGGCTGGATGACCGTTTGGTATTTTTGAAAAATCATCTTTCCCCAATAATTTTTTCTCCCAGGTAAAGGGACAATGATCTGTTGCCACCACCTGCACCAAACCCTGGTTAATGCCGGCCCATAAAGCTTCCTGGTCTTTTTTCTCCCGCAATGGCGGACTCATCACCCACTTAGCTCCTTCAAAATTCTGTTCGTATAAAGAAGCATCGAGTAACAAATACTGAATACAGGTTTCGGCAAATACTTTTTGATTATGCCTGTTATTATCACGCACTGCATTCAATGCACCTTCGCATGTCATGTGCACAATATAACCCGGGCAACCGGTGTAACCTGCAATGGATGCAAAACGTTCAGATGCTTCGGCCTCTGTAATTTCAGGCTGAGACAGATAATGATAAATGGGAGCCAGGTTTCCTTCAGCCCGGTTCTTTGCAATTAAGAAATCGATCATGTCGCCATTGGTTGCATGCACGGTTACCATACCTCCCCGTTGTTTCACTTCATTCATCAAACCAACCATCTGCTTATCATCGATCATCAACGCACCTTTATAAGCCATGAACATTTTAAAAGAAGTAATTCCTTCCTTTTCAATCAGATCTGCAATTTCCTTACAGGTATTTTCATTAAAATCTGTTACAGCCATATGGAAGCTGTAATCCCCAACAGCATTTCCATTGGCACGGCCGCTCCATTCATGGTAAGCATCATACAAAGAGTTGCCTTGCTTTTGCAGAATAAAATCGATCACCGTTGTGGTACCACCATGTAAAGCCGCCCGGGTCCCTGTTTCATAATTATCGCTGCTGAATGTACCCATGAAAGGCATTTCCAGGTGTACATGTGGATCAATACATCCCGGAAAGGCAAGCAATCCTGTTGCATCAATTATTTTATCAGCTTTAATGTCCAGATTCTTTCCAATAGCTGCAATACTCTCACCCTGGATGAAAATATCGCCGGTAAAATTTTCTGCAGCGCCAATAATATTTGCGCTCTTAATTAATATAGACATAGCAAATTATTCGTTTAACTAAATTTACGATACTATTTTAGAATTACGCATCATCAACATGTATATAATGCCACTTACAAAAAAGCCAACAAAACAGGCATAATGATACAGGTCTGATATCCAAACCGGAAGTGCAGTTACTGAAACCAGTTTTATCTGTAATAAAAAACCTGGTATATTGGGAATGATGCCAGCCAGCAATGCAATGATAGCTGCTGAATTAAACCTATTTCCAAAACCATATTGCCCTTTGTGCCTGTAAAGATCATCTGCATTTAAAATTTGTTTTCGGACAAAATAATAATCGGCTATCATGATCCCTCCTACCGGTCCAAGCAAACTTGAGTATGCAATGAGCCAGGTAAAAATATAACCATTTGGATCTGCAATTAATTTCCAGGGAAAAATCAAAATGCCGATGATGCCGGTAATATATCCTCCCGTTCTGAAATTTATTTTTTTTGGAGACAGGTTTGCAAAATCATTGGCCGGACTTACAATATTGGCAGCAATATTTGTTGCCAAAGTAGAAATGGCAACAGCGATCATGGCAATACTCACCAATAATTTATTTTCGAATTTACCAGCCAGCACAACCGGGTCCCAGATCGTTTCACCGTAAATAATAAATGTGGCAGATGTAACAACAACACCGATAAATGAAAAAATGGTCATCGATGGCGGAAGTCCGATTATTTGACCGTTGATCTGTGCCTTCTGGCTTTTTGCGTAGCGGGTAAAGTCGGGAATATTTAACGACAGCGTTGCCCAAAAGCCAACCATGCCCGTTAATGCAGGAAAGAAATATGCCCAGAATGACGGACCGGATAATTTTGAGGGTTGTGATAATATTGGGCCCAAACCGTGGCCCGCATTGATAGCCCAAAATAATAAAGCCAGTGCAGCCAATGGTAAGAAGAATGCTTTAAAGACCAGTAATTTCTTTATGCTTTCAACACCCAGATAAACTACCCACATATTCAACAGCCAGAAAAGAAAAAAGCAAATAGCCGGACCTGTTTGCAAACCAAATGAATCAGGAAAAATTTGAGGCAAGGTTGCCAGTGAAGGGATCCAGAGTTTCATCATTTGGAAAACAGCAAAACCACCGATCCAGGTTTGAATACCAAACCAGCCACAGGCTACAATGGCTCTTAGCATTGCCGGAATATTCGCTCCCTTCGTTCCAAAACTGGCCCTTGCAAAAACAGGGAATGGAATTCCGTATTTAGCGCCAGCATGGCCATTCAATATCATCGGGATCAACACAACCGTATTACCAATAAAAATGGTAAGTATGGATTGCCACCAGTTCATCCCGCCTTCGATCAATGAACTTGCCAGCATATATGTAGGAATACACAGGCTCATACTTATCCAAAGAGCCGCATAGTTCCAGGTTCCCCAGGTACGCCTGTTTTGCGCAATGGGTGCAAGGTCTTCCTTGTAAAGAGAGGTCTCGTGGTTAGTTTCTGCCATGTTTATAATTATGAATGCAGAATGATGAATTGTGAATGATTCAACCGCCATTCAGCATTCATCACTCACAATTCTGCATTACGTTTTCGTCTGCAATTTTTATTGCTTCGCTGATGATCGCTAATCCTTCATCGATCTGCTCTTTGGTAACACACAATGGTGGTGCAACAAAAATATAACTCCACCTTACAAAAGTATATAGCCCAAGTTCTTTTAATTTAGCAGCTACTTTATTCATGACCGTCATTTCATCAGGTTTTGCATTGAATGGAGCCATGGGCTCTTTGGTTGTTCTGTTCTTTACCAGTTCAATACAACCCAATAAGCCGGTGTTCCTGAAATTGCCAATAGAAGGATGTTTTTGTTTCAACAGTTCCACCTGTTCTTCCACGTATTTACCCATGGCCACCGTATTTTCTATCAGGCCATCATCTTCATAAATTTTTAATGTAGCCAAAGCTGCAGCGCAACTCACCGGGTGTGCAGAATAAGTTAACCCCAGGGCCAACACATTGTCATCGTATTTTGCAGCGATCTTATCACTCACCATTAAGCAGCCAAAAGGCAAATAACCACAGGTCAACCCCTTCGCCATGCAGATCATATCCGGTACTATGTCATGATTTTGAAACCCAAACCATTTACCGGTACGGCCAAAACCACTCATCACTTCATCCATTATTAATAAGATACCATGTTTGTTGCAGATATCTC
>JBJTMN010000353.1:0-6437 GCA_046070545.1 Ferruginibacter sp. | reverse complement strand
TAAGAAAATACTTCAACACCTATTATGTGCCAAACAATATGGGTGTTATTATGAGCGGGGATTTTGATCCCGATGTAATGATCAAAAAAATTGAGGCAACTTTTTCTTATATGCAGAATAAGCCGGTCCCTAAATATACTTTTAAGCCTGAGCAACCCATTACGGCGCCCATTGCCGCAGAAGTGGTAGGCCCGGATGCAGAATCAGTTACTATTGGTTATCGTTTGCCAGGTAATAAAGATAAAGATGTGGTACTGGCCGATTTAGTTGGCCAGATCTTGACCAATGGTAAAGCTGGTTTGATGGACCTGAACCTGGTGAAAAAACAAAAACTGCTGGGTGCATCTGCATCTGCCTTTACATTAATTGATTATGGCGGATTATTCATGCAGGGCCGTCCAACGCTGGGTCAGTCTTTAGAAGATGTTAAAGCACTTATGTTGGGTGAAATTGAAAATCTGAAAAAAGGCAATTTTGATGAAAACCTGATCACTTCAATTGTTAACAATCAAAAGAAAAATAAAATACAGGGTACAGAAAAGTATTCTGCAAGGGCCAGTGACCTGATGGATGCTTTCACCTCTGAACTTAACTGGCAGGAACAGGTTGCCTATACCGACCAGTTATCTAAGCTTTCCAAAAAAGATATTGTAGCTTTTGCCAACAAATATTTCCAGGACAACTATGTAATTATTTTTAAACGCAAAGGCGAAGATAAAAACATTGTGAAAGTTGATAAGCCTGCTATAACACCGGTTGAAACCAACCGTAATGCACAATCTGCTTTTGTTAAAAAAGTAAATGATATGCCCGCTACGCCGGTAAAACCCGTTTGGCTGGATTATAATAAAGACCTGCAAAAAGCAAAAGTTGGCCCGGCTGAAGTGTTGTATGTTCAAAATAAAGATAACAGCCTTTTCCGCCTGCGTTACCGCTATGAAATGGGAACCTGGAACGATAAAAAGCTTGGTCTTGCTGCACAATACCTGCAGTTTTTAAGTACCGATAAAATGAGTGCTGAAGAAATTACCAAGGCATTTTATAAAATTGCCTGTAGTTTTAATATCAGTGCATCTACAGAGTTTACCACAGTTACCCTTGAAGGGCTGCAGGAGAATTTTAATGAAGCAGTTAAGTTGTTTGAAGACGTTTTAAAAAACTGCAAGGCAGATGAAGCAGCTTTAAAATCATTAAAAGCAAGGATCACCAAATCACGCACTGACGCAAAGGCGAATAAAGGTGCTATTATGAGTGGATTGGTTAGCTATGCCAGGTTTGGCCAGAAGAATCCTTTCAACTACACCTTGAGTAATGATGAGTTGAATAATATTACTGCAGACGAACTTGTAAATATTTTACATGGTCTTAACAGCCATAACCATAAAATATTGTACTATGGCCCACAGCCACTGGCCCGGCTTACAGCGGGTTTAAAGACCGTTCATGCTATTCCGGCTGCATTTACCGCAGCGGCAGCGCCAGTTAAATTCACCAATACCACACAAACCAAAAACGAAGTATTTTTTGCAGATTATAATATGGTGCAGAGTGAAATTCGCTGGGTACGTAATACCGCCCCATACAGTGCAGATAAAGAGCCTGTGATCGATATCTTCAATAATTATTTTGGTGGCGGTATGGGTGCATTGGTTTTTCAAACCATCCGGGAAAGTAAGGCATTAGCCTATTCTACTTTTGCTTTTTATGCCGTGCCCGATAAAAAAGAAGATCCATTCTATACGCTGGCTTACGTAGGTTGCCAGGCTGATAAGTTCAATGAATCTATTGTTGCCATGAATGAACTGCTGAACGATCTGCCAAATGTTGCAGAGAATGTGAAGTTTGCCCGTGAGGGTATTAAAAAGGATATTGAAACAGAACGCATCACGCAGGATGGCATCATCTTCAATTACCTGGCAGCCCAACGCAAAGGGTTAACAGATGATATCCGCAAGAAGACTTATACAGCTGTTGATAAGATCGGTTACAATGAACTGAAACAATTCCATAGCGAATATATTGCCGGAAAGCCTTACACCTATTGTGTTGTAGCATCCGATAAAAAAGTTAGTGAAGAAACAATGAAAAAATATGGTGAACTGAAAAGGCTGAGCCTGGAAGAGATATTTGGTTATTGATCTTCAGAAAATTTTTACAAAAAGATCCCCGGATCCGGGGCTCTTTTTGATTGCAGCAGTTTTTAATTTATGTAAACGGTAAAGAAAATGCATCCTTGAGGTAAGAGTACCAAATTAAAACTGACCATATGAGAACAATTATTTTAACTGCAGTGGTTCTGATAAACATCAATACATCTGCGCAGAATAGTACAGCAACAAATATCGTTGAAGGGGGTAAAGTTCTTGTGGAAGTTATACGGATCTTTAAAATGCCCAGGTATTTAATGCCTTTACCGCAACCAGTTACAGAACGAAAGGATAGTTGCTCTATTAAGAATGTGAGCGATTTTACCATTAAAAATTCTACTGAAAAACCACTGCTGGTAAGCCTTTACAGGAGAAATGGCAACATATATGAACCGGGCATTTTATCATTAAAGATATTGCCCAAAAACCAGGAAACGCTCTATGAGCTGAAAGCCGGTATCTACAAAATAAGATTTCAGACAGAAGAAGATGATGAGGCGAAACTATTCCGCGAAGGCGAAATAAAATTAATTGCCTGTGAAAATCTTTTCAGGGAAATAAAAAATGAATGATTAAAGCTTACCATCTTTTATTTCTTCCACAACTCCCGGATCAAGCAGTGTTGTGGTATCTCCCAGGTTTTCTGTCTCTCCTTCAGCGATCTTTCTTAAAATGCGGCGCATTATTTTTCCGCTGCGTGTTTTAGGCAAGCCGTTAACGAACTGAATCTTATCTGGTTTTGCAATAGCCCCGATTATTTTTGAAACCGTAAGATTTATATCGAGACGTGTAAGGTTTTCATCTCCATGATGCCCGTTGTATATGATGAATGCATAAATACCCTGGCCTTTTACATCATGCGGGTAACCTACCACTGCGCTTTCAACCACACCGGAGTGCATGTTAATGGCGTTCTCTACCTCAGCAGTCCCAATACGGTGGCCGCTAATATTTAATACATCATCAACCCGGCCGGTAATGCGGTAGTTACCATCTTCATCTTTCAAAGCACCATCGCCTGTAAAATATAAATTGGGATAGGTAGCAAAATAATTAGTGCGGCAGCGTTCATGGTCGCCCCAGGTGGTTCTTAAAATACCTGGCCATGGCGCTTTAATACAAAGATTACCTTTCATGATCCCATGCTCATCTTTCTCAGTTATTTCGTTACCCTGCTCATCAACTAAGATCGGTTGCACACCCGGCATGGGGAGTGTGGCCCAGCTTGGTTTGGATGGGGTAACGCCTGCCAGGTTACTGATCAGGCATGCTCCGGTCTCTGTTTGCCACCAGGTATCTATAATCGGACATTTGCCCTTCCCGATATTTTCATCATACCAATGCCATGCTTCTTCATTGATTGGTTCACCAACAGTTCCCAATACTTTTAACGAGGACAGATCTTTGCCCTGTATGGGATCTGTACCATAACTCATTAAACTGCGAATGGCAGTTGGTGCTGTATAAATGCAGTTTACTTTATGGCGTTCTACAATATCCCAGAAGCGCCCTGCATCCGGCCAGGTTGGTATTCCTTCAAACATCATAGAGGTGGCGCCGGCACTTAACGGGCCGTAAACTATATAACTATGCCCTGTTACCCAGCCTATATCTGCTGTACAAAAATGAATATCACCTGGTTTGTATTGAAACACGTTCACAAAAGTGTAATTGGTCCAAACCATGTATCCGGCACAGGTATGTACCACACCTTTTGGTTTGCCCGTGCTACCGCTGGTATATAAAATAAACAATGGATCTTCAGCATCCATTTCTTCGGCAGGGAAAGAAATCACGCCGTCCTTTTCGATCTGTGATTCAGCATGTTCCATTTCATCTTCCCACCAGACATCTCTTCCCTTGATCATCGAAACAGGAGTTCTTGTACGGGTATAGACAATTACTTTTTTTATGGTCCTGTTCCCTATCAATGCATCATCAATAACTGCTTTCAACGGAATATCCTTTCCGCCACGGTAAGCACCATCGCAGGTAATGATAAAATCTGCCTGCGCATCGTACAGCCTGTCTGCAATACTTTGTGCACTAAAACCACCAAATATCACACTGTGAATGGCGCCAATTCTTGCACAACCCAATACTGCATAAGCAAGCTC
Source organism: Ferruginibacter sp. (assembly GCA_046070545.1). Lineage (GTDB taxonomy): Bacteria > Bacteroidota > Bacteroidia > Chitinophagales > Chitinophagaceae > Ferruginibacter. The sequence continues at coordinate 2,173 of JBJTMN010000353.1, read as the reverse complement.
AGGTACCATACCCATATATATACAAACGCGGTCGCCCTTTTTAACTCCATTATTAACCAGCATCTGTGCCACCTGGCAAACTCTTTTGTGCAGGCGTGCGTAAGTAACAACTCTCACTCTTTCTTCCGGGTTATTTGGTTCCCAGATAATGGCAGGTTTATCAGCCATTGTTTTCAGATGCCTGTCAATGCAGTTCTCAGTTATATTGAGTTTACCACCGGCAAACCAGTCAACTTTCGGTTCTGTAAAATTCCAGTCCAGTACACGGTCCCATTTTTTTCTCCACACAAAATTATCAGCAACCGAAGCCCAGAAACCTTCAGGATCTTCTGTACTTTTTTTATAATCATTGTGATATTGTTCTAGACTTTTGATCTGATAAGGATATGACATAGCAATCGTTTTTATTTCAGGTTAAAAGTATGAAACATTAAAAAACGAAAGAATTAAATATTGCTAAATTGGTATAGTTTTGCTAAATAAGTATAGCTCATGCATTAAATTTATTTTATGAAAAAGATTGCATGCCCAAAATGTAACAGCGAAAAATTGATCAAAAGTGGCGTAGTTAAAGGAAGACAGCGTTTTCGCTGTAAGCTTTGCGGGTTTTCTTTTACGGTGTTGAAGGAAGGTAAAAGTATAGATCCTTACTATGTTATCAAGGCATTACAACTATATATCGAAGGGGTTACCTACCGGGAAATTGAACGTATCCTGGGCATCAGCCATGTTTCGGTAATGAACTGGGTGAAGAAATATGGCATGAAGGCACCTGAAAATAATAACTATCATCCCACCTACCAGGTGCTTACCCATACTGAATTAATGGCGCTTTTTGCAGAGAAAAATTTCCTGCAAAGTGCCGGGTGTATGATAACCGAACTGGGTGATAAATTCATGTTGATCAAATGGGAAAGGTTTAAGAAAAACAGTCTTTAAAAAAATATACTTTTAGCAACGATATACTTCAGCGTTTGTTTTTAATTTCTTTTAATCAACTTTTGAGTCATGATTTTTTTGGCAATAACGCCGGAACTCAAAACGATTAACGATGAAAAAACTTGCTAAACATGCTTTGATCTGCTGCCTGGTTTTGCTTTCCTCCATATTTCAAAAAGCGACAGCACAGACACCTGCTACCAAATCAGCCGATAATTCTGCTGCCTGGGGAATTAAACTCTACGGCTTTGTCAGAAACGATATCATGTACGATTCAAGACAACTGATATCCGCCAGGGAAGGCGATCTGTCATTGTATGCAAAGGATAAATCCCTGGATGTGAACAGTAAGGACATTAACGCAGCACCAACATTCCACATGCTGGCAATTACCTCCAGGCTGGGTGGTACCATCACCGGCCCCGATGCATTTGGTGCCAAAACATCAGCAACACTGGAAGCAGAATTTTTTGGAAATTTTGATGGTGGTATAAATGAGTTCCGGCTAAGACACGCCTGGGCAAAACTTGACTGGGCAAAGACCCAGCTTGCATTCGGACAATTCTGGCATCCCATGTTTGTAACCGATTGTTATCCAGGAGTGATAGATTTTAATACCGGAATGCCGTTTCAGCCATTTAACAGAAGTCCGCAAGTGAGGCTCACGCAAAAACTGGATAAGAAAAATAAACTGTCTGTAATTGTTGCGATGCTTGCTCAAAGGGATTTTGCCAGCGTTGCACCATCGGGCTATAATGCTAACGATCCTATGCGTAACAGCACGGTTCCAAACATGCACCTGCAATTTCAATACAAAGATGCCAGGATAGTGGCTGGCGCAGGCATAGACTATAAAACGCTGCGACCAAGATTGAATTCGGGTACGCCCAATGTTGTATCCAACGAGCGTGTTGGCAGTACATCATTCATTGGTTATGTAAAAGTGATGACCAAACCGGTGGTGATAAAGGCAGAAGCTGTCATTGGTGAAAACTTAACAGACCACGTAATGGTAGGAGGTTACCTGGGATATGTAGCAACGCCTGGTGCAGTAGAAACCTATGATGCTACAAAAACGCAGGCATATTGGCTGGAGATTGCCGGAACAGGAAAAAAGGTAGTGCCGGGATTATTTTTCGGTTATACTGCTAATGATGGTGCAAAAGCCGGTGCTACTGCAGCTTATGGAAGAGGCATTGGGGCAAGTGGCCGCGGTATAAAAAATATTTTCAGG
>JBJTMN010000352.1:0-8092 GCA_046070545.1 Ferruginibacter sp. | reverse complement strand
AAATCGAAGGTCAGTTCTTCCCAGGCATTGGCCGTGGTGCAGGTTGCTTCTTTTTCGAAGCTGATACCGCCATTGGTAGCGTTCTCTACTTTTAACAGCAGCCTGGCTCCTATCCGTGGTGAATAAACTTTTACCTTAAAGGTCTTCAGCACCGAGAAATTGATGGGGTTCACCAGTTCAATAAAACTGCCACCATACACTTCTGGCGGACCTTTCACCATTTTGCCCACTTTGGTACTGGTATTTATTCCCGATGCGTTCGGATTATTTACAACTGTAGCAACACCTCCTCCAAAATCAACAAATGGATAGGCGTAGGTAGTTGACTGAAAATCCAAAGGCAGGGCAAGGTAGTTAGGCGTAACGTTGGTTGCCAGGAAATTCACATCATCCCAGTAGAACGTTTTACCGGTTCCTACATTTCCAAAATCGAAGAAGATGGAAGCCATATTATAAGCATAGGTAAGGTTAAGTGCAGCAGTGCCCGATGACTGGTTGGCAAAATCAAATACCAGGGTTTCCCAGGTATTGGCAGCCTGTGTCATGGCTTCGGTTTCTACAGAGCGTGCCGGGTTGGTACGGTCTTCCACTTTCAGCCTTACACGAATACCGGCAGCGGGTGAATAAACCCGTACGCTCATTTGTGTTTTGGTGGCGGTAAATGGCAGGTTGGACGTAAAGCCTGCACCAATGGTGGTACCGGCCCATGTTTCGGCACCGTTGGCTTTAACTGTTTTCTTTACATTGTTGGCTGCATTGGTTGGATCAACCGCTGCTGAGCTCTGGTTATTTCCAAAATCGGTAACCTCGTAGTTAACGCCCGGCAGATCAAAAGTAACCGGCAATGCCAGCAGGCTTACAGGCATCTGGTTGGTCAGGCGTATATCATCGAACAACCAGGTAAAATTGGCCGTGCCATCACCTACTGTTCCCAGGTCAAATATCAGCACTACTTTCGAATAGGAGTTGCCGGTATTGATCTGCCTGAAATCAAATGCCAGATCTTCCCAGGTATTGGCTACCGTGGTAAGCACTTCTTTCTCATAAGAGATACCTCCATTGGTGAGGTTTTCTACTTTCAACAAAACTTTTGCACCTATCCTTGGAGAAAATACTTTCATCCTGAAAACCCTGTTCACCGAAAAATCAATGGGGGCACCCAGGGTTAAAAAACTACCTGCCCAAACTTCGGGTGCGTTCTTTACCATGCGGCCTACATTGGCGCTTGTATTGATGCCATTACTTTGCGGGTTGGCAATTTTGGTGGCTGTAGCGCCGCCAAAATTGGTAAAGGCATAATTAATGGTTGGTGACTCAAAAGTTATTGGTAATAAAACGGGATCTACAATGGTAACCGTGGTAGTATAGCTGGTGGTTGCAGCACCGCCGCTATAGGCCACTACCCTTACGGTGTATGTACCAACCGCTGCATACACATGGCTGGCTGTCTGCCCTTCTAAAAATGATTGTCCGGGTTCATTGGCAACATCACCCCAGAATACTTTAAAGAAGGTTTCGTATAAAGCTGTTGCGGAAACATTCACTTTAAAATTGTTGGCACCATCTATGGCCACATTCACTGCCAGGTTTTCCGGGGCACGGAAAGAAACGGTCAGTTTCTGGATCAGTTCGGTTGTTTTACCATTAACAGCATGTGCTACAATTTTTACATTGTACACGCCTTCGGCATAGATATGGGTGGTGTTCTTGCCGGCAGCTAAATTAGCTGCTGTGGTGGTTGCATCGCCATAATACACATCATAGTAAATGGCCCCTTCGCCATTAGGCGTAATAGTTACAAGTCCGGTATTGTCCTGCGTAATGTCGAACATCACCGATAGTTTGGCCGGTGCTGCAGCTGCATCCACAAATGAAACATCATCCGTATTTGGTTTTTTACAGCCAGCCAGTACAACCAACATCAGCAAGGCACTGTAGAAATATTTTATTGCTTTCATTATCGTTGTTTTTAGTTAGTTAAAGATTAGTAACCGGGGTTTTGTGTAAGGCCCGAAACTGAAACTTCAGTTTCAGGTATTGGAAACAATTCATGTTTTCCTGCAACAAAGCCCAGCGGCCCCAGTACAGAAGCTGCTTTGCCCGTTCTTACCAGGTCAAAAAAGCGTTCTCCTTCCATGGCCAGTTCCAGTCTTCTTTCGGCTAAAATGGCGTCGTACAAAGCAGTACCTGTAGCAGTAATATCATGCAGCAGATCTCCAAATGCACGGCGGCGAACCAGGTTCAGGTAGTTTTGTGCTTTCACATCATTTCCTGACTTATTGAAAGCTTCGGCAGCCATCAGCAATACATCAGCATAGCGGATGGTGCGGAAATTATTGGAGTAGTTTAGTTCTACCTGGCCAGATGTTTCGCCTTTACGTGGTAAATATTTCTGGTTGTATAAACCGGTGTTTTGATATGGTGCCACCTGGTAGGTAATATTAAAGCCGGGATTGGCTGTTTTATAAGCTTCAATATCCAATACAGTCACGGCTTTTCTTTTATCCCCGGCTGCATAAGCTGCGGCTAAATTCTGTGTTGGTAAATTGGTGCTCCATCCGGGTGCATACGGCATGGCAGCAGAACCATTCAGACCACGAATACCGCATTGCTGAACAGCATAGTTACCCTGTCCGCGGGTAACATGTCCCCAATCATAGGTAGCCGATGAATTGGTATATTGTATTTCAAAAACAGATTCAGGCCCGTTTTCACCCGATGGTAAAAAGATTGAATTAAAATCAGCAACCAGCGAATAGGCATTTGAATTAATTACATTATCCAGCATGGCTGCTGCGGGTGCAAATTTGTTCTGGTACAGGTATACTTTACCGAGTAAAGCCTGCGCAGCATATTTGGTTGCCCGGCCCTTTTCGGTTTGTACAGAAGGTAATACTGCAATAGCGTTGGTAAGGTCTGTTTCAATTTGTTTGTAAACATCGGCCTGCGGTGCCCTGGTCAGGGTTCTGGATTCGGCCAGTGTTAACCTTTTGTCTGTGAACAGCGGAACGCCTCCGAACATTTTAGTGAGCGTAAAATAATAATAAGCCCTTAAAAAGTATACCTCGCCATATAGAGCATCTTTACCAACAAAACTGATGGTTTCACCATACAGGTTTTTATCCTTGTATTGATGCATGTAGTTGGCCCTGTTAATACCTTCGTAAGCCGCCTGCCACAGGTCGGCCGTGGTACCATTCACCGAATTGTGGGTGAAATTATTGATCTGTTGCAGGGATTGTACGTCCGATGCACTTTCGCCACCAGTTACTGAATTATCTGAAATGATATCACCAACGGGAACGATCTGGTTCAGCCATTGCAATGGCGAATAAACGCCGATCGCCATGGAGCGGTAATTGGCTTCAGACCTCAGGTATTCCTGGTCGGTGATCTTGAAATCGTCTTTTGGATTATAATCAACCCATTTATTGCAGGAGATAAATAATAAACTGCCGGTAAGCAGTACCCCCAATATTTTCATTTTTATAAGCTTCATTGTATTATAATTTAATGAATGAATTAAAATTTAATGTCCAGTCCCAAAGAATATGTTCTGGCCTGTGGATAAGCTCCCCGGTCAATACCTACATCAGATTGTGATGCTGAAATTTCAGGATCGAAACCTGTGTACTTTGTGAACGTGAATGCATTTTTTACCTGGGCATATAATCTTACGGTCTTGAATAATTTCTGGATGGGTTTGATTTTGAAATTGTATCCCAGCAGAATGTTCCTTACTTTAATAAAAGAGCCGTCTTCTACATACCTGTCGGATACCCGGCTGTTATTATTTTTATCATCAAATGAATACCTTGGATTCCTTGCGTCATTGGTAGTGCCTGGTCCGGTCCACCTTTCTAATACACTGCGGAACTTATTGGTGTAGTTACCATTTCTTTCCAAAGCCCGGTACACATCATTTCCGCTGGAAGCATAGGTGAATACCGACAGATCGAAGTTCTTATACTCCAGGTTCAGGTTCCAGCCAATGGTAAGTTTGGGAAAAGGATTACCAATCTCTGTCTGGTCTTTTGAATCGATCACACCATCACCATTCAGGTCCTGGAATTTGATATCTCCGGGTTGTGCACCGGCCTGTGTTGGGCTTGCGGCAATTTCTGCTTCTGTTTGAAATAAACCGGCAGTTTTGTAACCAAAATAATAGAACGGAGCTTTACCTTTTTCAAAAACGGTTACACTCTGAGATTGTCCGTTAAAATAGTAACCTCCCAGTATCCTGGCAGTTCCTTCATCATTGGTTGCAGTTACTTCATTTTTAACTGTTGTAAACGTTGCAGAAGTGCTCAGCTTAAGGTCTTTCCCTATTTTAGTATTGTACCCGATGGTAACATCTATACCACTTGTTTTGGTAGAACCGATGTTATCAAAAGGAGCAGGAATCGTTCCCAGGTACAGCGAAGTAGATGGAATAAACAATAAGCCTGTTGTATTTTTCTGATAATAATCAGCTGAGATATTGAATTTGTTCTTGTAGAAATTCATATCAAAACCAATATTCAGTTGTTTTTGACTTTCCCATCCTATTTTATCATTTCCCAGTGAACCTAAAGTAGCTCCTGAAATAAAATCATTACCCGAAGCATAGCCAATACTGTTACCCGATCCATATAAAGAGGCCAGGTAATCTGTTTGAATAAAACGATATTGGGGCTGCACATTATCATTTCCAACAGAACCATAGCTGCCCCTGATCTTCAGAAAATCGATGAATTTAGACTTGAAAAAGTTTTCTTTGCTAACTACCCATCCCAATGAACCGGATGGAAAAATACCCCATTTGTTGTCTTTACCAAAAGAAGTAGATCCGTCTCTGCGGGCAGTTACTGAAGCCAGGTATTTCTCTTTATAATCGTAGTTGATACGGCCAAAGAGTGAAGCATTTCTTTTTCTGTATTGAAAATAATATCCTTTTACTGCATCAGGATTGGTAGCAGTATTATTCCCGGTTGCTGCATTAAAGTCGGCAAATTCCCAGCTGTTGTAAGGTACATCCTGCCTGCTGGCACCGGCAGTGTTTCCACTGGCTTCTGCCATAGAGAAACCTGCCGTTGTTTCAAAAGAATGGCTTTTGAATTTAAAATTATAATTACCGAATAATTCGTACACAAAAGAATTATTATTTGCTTTATCATGTGATACACTATTGTGCTTACCTGCAACTGTTGATCCATCCGCATTCATCGAATTATCAACATTGTTTAAGCCATAGAATGCAAGCGGGGTAAAGGTTTTTGCATTGGACTGGTATTTGGTATATCCAAACCGGGTGGTCAGTTTCAGGTTCTTTAATACCTGGTACTGGAACTCAAATTTGCCAAATAGTTTGTTACCGACATTCTTATTGTAGGTATTTTCCAATTTTGTAAGCGGGTTAAATATTTCGGACAACAGCAGGTTACTGAAACCGTATTTACCAACTGTATTGGGTACGGTATTGTAAACCGGTACGGTGGGATCGTAATTTAATGCACTGCCGATGATACTGTTAAACGAATTTTCCTGAACACCCTTTGAATTGAAGTTCACATAATTGGCGTTTAAAATAAATTTAAGTTTTGATGACAGGTCAAAACTGAGGTTGGAAGCCACATTGATACGGTCGAACCTTGATTTATCAATTCCGCCAACTACTCCACCCTGGCTTAAATAAGCACCGGATAAAAAGTAGGTTATTTTATCGCTGCCACCTTTTACATTAACGCTATGTGATTGCAGGGGGGCCTGTTTAAATATTTCCTTTTGCCAGTTGGTTCCTTTTCCAACTACAGAAAGATCCGGATAAATGATATTACCACCCGATAAAGTACTTCCTTCATTTACCATGGCGGCATACTCCGATGCATTTAGTACCGGTACTATATTGGTTACTTCCTGGATGCCATAGGAGCTGTTGATATTAAACTCAGGTTTTAGATTTTTTCGCCCGCCTTTGGTAGTTACAATTAATACACCGTTTCCACCTGCAACTCCATATATAGCTACTGTAGCCGCATCTTTCAGCACCGAAATGCTTTCTATATCAGCCGGGTTTATAGAGTTCAGGTCGTCCTGGGTTTGGGGAACACCATCTACAATGATCAAAGGGCCATTACCCTGGTAAGAAGGAAGACCCCTGATCGAAATAAAAGGTTTTGCGCCCGGTGAGCCACTTTGTACTACGTTTACACCGGCTGCCCCCTGTAAAGCTTCTTCAACCCTTACAGGTTTAAGCTTTTGAATGGCTGCGCCGTTAACGCTGGTAATGGCCCCCGATACCTTGGTTACTTTTTGGGTACCGTAACCAATTACGATTACTTCATCCATGTTTTTACCGGCACGTTCCATTACAATATTTACAGTGCCGGCATTATTGATTTTAATGCTGTAAGGAGCCATCCCAACATAGGTAATGCTGAGCCGGGCACCTTTTGTAACTGTAATTGAAAAATTTCCATTTGCATCCGTTGAAGTGATGCTTTTTGTACCTTCTGCAGTAACTGAGGCACCGATCAGCGGCTCTCCATTCTCGCTGCTGGTTACTTTACCAGTAACTGCTAAATTTTGCCCTTGGGCTTGTAGAAAAATGGTGCTCAACAGAATGCTGAGACACAGCATAGTAATCTTTAATTTCATATAGCGCTCGTTTTAGTGATCAAAAAATTCATTAGATTTCGAAATGTAAAAATAGAATGAGCCACTACAGTTTAAAAATTTTAAGCCACATCAATACTACATCAATAAGTATAAAATACCGGTTTTTAGTACTACATTGGTACTACATTACTACATCATCATAATTTTGTCTAACTTCATCCTTATAATCAGGTAAAATGATGAAACGGCTTCTTTTTTTATTTTTTTTGCCTTTACAGGTACTTGGCCAAAATACCATTGGCCTTCCAGATATTATAAATTATGCTAAACCAGATTACAAAGCCGGGCTTCAAAACTGGGATATTAAGCAGGATAAACATGGTATTGTATATTTTGCCAATAATGAAGGCTTATTAAGTTTTGATGGAAAATACTGGAATAATTATCCCCTGCCCAATAAAACCATTGTACGTTCTGTTGAAATTGGCCCCGATGGTCGCATTTATGTTGGAGGACAGGATGAGATCGGTTATTTTTATCCTGGAGTCAACGGCCGGTTACAATATCACTCCCTGCTGGAACTGATACCTGCCAAAGGAAGGTCCTTTGGGGATGTTTGGGATATCGTTTCCTTTAAAGGAAATACCTATTTCCGCTCCGCTTCCAAAATATTCAAATTCAGTGACCGTTCTGCCATGGTTTATAATGCCCCCGGTGAATGGGCATTCATGGGACAGTGTAACGGCCGTTTATATGCCCAGGATTACCAGTCGGGCCTGCTACGGTTTGAAAATGAAGTATGGACACCGGTTTCAGCAACAAATGGTTTGCCTGCGGGTGATGCAGTTTCGGGGATAATATCCATTAATAGCGACAGTACCCTGGTGACCACTTTAAAAAACGGGTTCTACTGTCTTTCCGGCAACAAAATAACCGTGCTGGAATCTATTAACAATGCGACCTTTAAAAATAACCGTATTTATGGAGTAACTGCCGTTAATAAAGACTGGATAGCACTTGCCACCAATAATAATGGTGTTTATATCACCGACCTGAAGGGAAATATCATTCAAAGTTTTTCCAGGACTGAGGGTTTGCAAAACAATAATGTACTGAGCGTTTTTTCTGACAGCCAGCATAATCTATGGCTGGGCCTTGATAATGGTATAGACCTGATCACCTATAACAGTTCCATTAAACAGATAAAACCACTGTTGCAGGATGGATCTGGCTATACAGCCATCCTGCATGATAACCGGCTGTACCTGGGAACCTCCAATGGTTTGTTCAGCGTGGTCATGCAGCCCTTACCGGATTTGAGTTTCAGCAAAGGTAATTTCAGCCCGGTAAATAATACCCGGGGACAAACCTGGGGCCTGGCCAATATCAATAACCAGTTGCTGCTGGGACATCATGAAGGCGCATTTGTGATCAGTAACAACAATGCAGTTCCTATTTCATCCAATAAAGGGTTCTGGAATTTTGTTCCGCTTTC
>JBJTMN010000351.1:0-2279 GCA_046070545.1 Ferruginibacter sp. | reverse complement strand
CGGTTACGAACCTCTTTTAATGCACCGCTCATAGTTATATCCTGGTTAAATTAAAGTATTTACCCGTTTTAAGGGGCTGCTTTTTGGGTGGCAAAGGTAATAAAAAAGGGCTTTAAAAAGCCCTTCAATTATTATATTTATTAAGGTTTTATACCTAAAATTTAGGTGGAGGCCCCATTCTCCTGATATCCATGCCCGGGCCCTGGATGGTTTGGCCGGCAAATCGCTGCAGGCGATAGGTAAATGTGGCCATAAAATAGCGGGTAAGGCGGTTTGTCCGGGTATCAAAGATCGATGAACCCTGCACCTGGCGGCTGATATTGCTGTTCTGGTTAAACAGATCGTAGGCAGCCAGCCTGATGATGCCGTTTTTCTTTTTAAACAGCTGCTTTTCCAATGATGCATTCATGATTGCTGTATTACGGCTTACACTGCTTGCCAGGCCACTATTGATGGTATAATCAAAATCGTATTTTAAAACAATGGTTTTAGTGATATTCAGGTTCATATTACTGCTGAGGGTCCAGGCATTGCTGGTAGTATTTTGAAAACCTGTCAGTGTTTTGTTTTTATCGGCACTTTTGTATTTATTGTCATTTAAGCTATAGCTGATACCCGTGCCTAACTCCAGGATATCTTTATAATTGTATTCAAAAGTGAATCCCTGGGTTATGATCCAGTTATTGCCGTTTATTTTGTTGCGGTTAAGATTTTGCACCAATGAGTTACCGGTGAAACGAACGCTATCGGTTAAATTGATATTGTGATTGAAGTTTAAACTTCCATTGAAATTAATTACGTACTTCCTGTTTTTGTATGGTTTTGAATAAGCATAAAATCCTAACACATTATAGTAGCCATTCACATTCTCAGGAATTGAAATGGTAGAACCCAGGCTGTCACGTTTGGCGGTCTTATTCACGATCTGGTTCCTGATTGTACTGAAAGTCAGGTTGGTGAATATTACTTTACCGCTGACGAAATTAAAGTTATTGTAACTCAGGTTCAGGTTGTGGTTGATGGATGGTTTCAGATCGGGATTGCCAATAGAAGTACTCTGGGGGTTGGTAAAATCCTGCACCGGTTGCAGCTGGCTAAAGCTGGGCTGGGTGGCATTTCCGTTGTAACTGGCATTGAGGGTTTTGGTGCGGCTGAAGTTATACACCAGCCTGGCAATGGGAAAAATATTGGCTCTTTTAATTGGCTTGTAAGCACTGTCTTTGGTGAGTGATTTGCCCTGTAAATTCACCGGCTGCACACTGATACCTACTGTGTAATTGTATTTCTTTTTGGTGGTGCGCAGTGAAACCCCAATCCGGTTGTTGTAAAAATCATTCTCATAATCGTTACTTAAAAAATTGTTGATCGTACGCACTTTGGTTGCTGAATCTACATTATAAGTTTGCCGGTTATTACGGCCATAACTTAAATTATGTGAGTAGCTGAAATCCAGGCTGCGGTATTTGTTTATTGGTTCAGAATAAGTGAATCTTACCCCGTAATTATAATTGTTGTTTTCCTGGTCGGTGAACTGAAAAGTATTCCTGCTGAACTGAAATGGTATGTACTGGGTGCTTAAGTTGGTTACATCCTGCTCAGAATTATTTTGACTGGTACCTAAAGTGATACTGGTTGAAAAATTGCGGCCACGCTTCCTGAATTTATGATTGTATAAAATGGTTGCGGCAAGATTGGGTGCCTGGGAGTTATTGATGTTCTTATTGGAACCATCCAGCGTTTTTGCAGCATCACTCTGTCTTTTATAATCAAAGATAGTGTTGCTGTTAGCATCACTGCCGCTGTAATTAATACTGGGACTAACTTTCAGGTAATTGAAAGAATCGATCTGGTACTCCAGGTTAAAGGTAAAACGGTGAGAATTCCCTTTGGTTAATGAATTCAGGTCCTGGTTATTGTTGATGAGCGTAGTGTTATTTGTTTCGTAGCTGTTTTGCAGCTGGCTGGTGTTTTTATGGTTGTAAGAATAACTGCCATATACCGATATCCTTTTACTCCACTGATCACGGTAATTAAAACCAAAGGAATTGGTGGTAGAAATTCCAGCGTTGCTGCCGCCTGTAAAAGCCGGAGAACTTCCGCCGCTGCCGCCCTGTTGCATCATATTGTTCATGGCACCCATGCCGCCCATATCGCTCATTACTGCCATGCCGCTACGCATCATACTGGTAGCGCCACGGTTGCCGCCGCCACTGAAATTGAAAAGCGAAGTATTGGTGTTGTTGCTGTTTCCCAATACAGATATTTGAGTATTGTTGTTA
>JBJTMN010000350.1:0-2059 GCA_046070545.1 Ferruginibacter sp. | reverse complement strand
CTTTCCTGCAGAAAGCGGTGAAACATAATTTATCTTAGTATGTTACCGCCTGGTTTTGGTCATTAGTTAACGGATACGGTATTACATTATTGTAAAAAAAGTAAATAAGTAAAATTAATATTTACCACTCGGCCCTGGCAGATGGACTTATGCTTAGGGATGCAAAATCCTGCCCGGTAAATTTATAGTAACCGGTTATGGCGATCATAGCTGCATTATCGGTACAATACTCAAAAGCAGGAATAAAAGTTCTCCAGCCTTCCTTTTCGCCCATGTCCGTAAAGGCCTTTCTTAGCCCGCTGTTGGCACTAACACCGCCGGCCAGGCAAATATCTGTAATGCCGGTTTCTGCAGCAGCTTTTTTAAGTTTGTTCAATAAAATGCTGATGATCCGGTCCTGTACCGAAGCACAGATATCATCCAGGTTTTCTTTTATAAAGTTTAGCCTGGTTTGCTCATCGGCTAAAAATTCTTCTTTAAATAAATTGCTGGTACCGGCATTCTTTAAAAAGTAGAGAATGCTTGTTTTTAATCCGGAGAAGCTGAAATTCAATCCCGGTATCTGCGGCTCCGGAAATTTATAACGTTTGGGATCTCCCTGGGCGGCATATTTGTCTATCAATGGCCCACCCGGATAAGGAAGTCCCAGCATTTTAGCCGTTTTATCAAATGCCTCTCCTGCAGCATCATCAATGGTTTCCCCAATTACGGTTAACCGGGACGGGCTGTCACAACGAACGATCTGTGTATGACCCCCGCTTACTGTTAAGCACAAAAACGGAAAAGAAGGCCGGTTATCCGGAATAAGGTTAGCCAGTACATGTGCCTGCATATGATGCACTGCGATCAATGGTTTATCCAGTGCCAGTGCCAGTGATTTTGCAAACTGGGCACCTACCAGTAAAGAACCAATTAACCCGGGTGCCTGCGTAAATGCAATACCATCCACATCAGTGATATCGCAACCGGCTTTTTGCAGGGCAATATCAACCACGGGCACAATATTCTGCATGTGTGCACGGCTGGCCAGTTCCGGAACAACACCTCCAAACTGTTCGTGCACGGTTTGATTGGCAATGTTGTTTGATAATATTTTCCCATCAACACAAACAGATGCTGATGTTTCATCGCAGGAAGATTCTATGGCTAAAATGGTTACGGGCAAGTTAATGGTTGATGGTTAAAAGTCAATATTCAATGTTCAATGGTTGTCACGTCGGTGCGCAAAATTAATTCCTAATTCCTAATTCTGCATTTCTAATTACTTACTCCTTATTGCCGTCACCGGATCCATTTTTGCTGCCTGCGATGCAGGAATGATACCGGCAAGTATGCCCACCACCACACAAATAATAATGGCAGTAAACAGCATAGGTAAAGAAATATAAACAGGGAAGTTAAGCGGCCCCGATAAAATAAGTGTAAGTATATAAACGAAGAACAATCCAATTACACCGCCAACGATACAAAGCAGGGTTGCTTCCATTAAAAACTCAAAGAGAATACTGCTTTTTTTAGCTCCGATAGCTTTTTTGAGGCCTATAATACTGGTACGTTCCCTTACAGTTACAAACATAATATTAGCAATACCAAACAGCCCTACAATAAGACTGATACCACCTACAATAGCTCCAACTATATTTACTGTAGAGAAAAAACCGGTAATGGCTTTACTGAAAGCTTCAACACTATTCAGCGAAAAATTATCCTCCTGGGTGGGGCTTAATCTCCTGATCTGCCGCATGATCCCTTTCAGTTCATCCATCAGGGCGGCTGTGGTAACGCCCTCTTTTCCTTTGGCAATCAAAATGGGGTTGGCATTATCTTCTTCAAAAAGTTGTTTACAGAACTTGTAGGGTAACATCACACTATTATCATAATCCCAGCCGATCATGTTCTTACCTTCCTTTTTTATTACGCCTACGATGGTAACCTTCTTTCCCTTGATTTCGACCTGTTTTCCGATAGCACGTTCAGTTGTGCCAAAGAGGGATTCTGCGTTGGAAAAACCAATCAGGCAGATATTGCTACCGGATTCAAATTCCCTGGCTGAAAAAAA
>JBJTMN010000349.1:0-2488 GCA_046070545.1 Ferruginibacter sp. | reverse complement strand
GTTTCTGATACCAATGCTGTAATACCCCGCATTCCCTGGTATACCTGGCTAAGCGTTACTTCTCCAATTACTTTATCACCATGTTCTTTTATGATCCCTTTGATTTCAGCAGCCACCGCATCTGCCTGCTCTTTAAATCTGTCTTTAATTATACCCATAAAACTATTTATTACTGGTTATTGAAATAATATTTTTCCTGCGAAATTGTAAGCTGGGTTATCGTTAAATCCTCAAACAAAATTTATAATAATATTGAGCTTTAAGGAGGCTTAAAATTACGATGCAACAGGGGTTAAAACAAAAGTTTTAGCAGAAAGTTTAGATAAAATAAAGCATTTATTAACTTTTATTTGGGCGCTTTTTTATACAGGTAAAATGCAAGGATGCCGAAGACAAAATTAGGTGTCCAGGCTGCAATAAAAGGAGTAAAATTGCCCTTGGTGGCAAATACCAGCGAGAACCTGCTAAACAGGATATACAGAACACTGATGACCACCCCGATTGCCAGGTGAAGACCACTTCCACCTCTTATTTTACGGGAAGCAAGTACCGCACCGATAATGGTTAATATAAGTACCGAAACAGGTATTGCATCCCGGTTGTAACGTTCAACCAAAAGCATATTCAGCGATTCGGATCCACGAAGCCTTTCCAGTTTAATAAAATCATCAAGTTCAGGCGTAGGCAACTGATCTTTCAAAAATTCATCTTTCCTGAGATCACGTGGCTTGAAGTTGTAGCTTACAAGTATTTCAGGTGTTCGGGTAACTCTTTCCGAAATACTGTCCAGTCTTCTCTCTACGGCATTAAGCAGTTTCCATTTCCTTTGTGTACTGTCCCAGTTAAACTGCTCGGCCCGCAGGTTGGATACCAGTTTATTTTTCTGGAATCGCTGTACAAAAAAACCGTTTCCAGACTTTAACAATGTATCATACCCCCTGATACCTACATACGTAAAGGAATCCATCTTAAAATACAGGTTCTGTTTATAATTAGAGTTATTCCCCTCCGGGGCCCTGGGGCCGTCAATATACCTTGCTTCAAAGTTGGCCCATTTAAGATTGGCCTTGGGTACTACATACTGATACCCACCCCACAACAGGGCAGATAAAAAGATCCCCCCCGCTATATAAGGCAATAAAAACCTGCGAAAACTTACACCGCTGCTCAGGATGGCAATGATCTCTGACCGACCAGCCATTTTACTGGTAAAAAAGATCACTGAAATAAACACAAAGAGTGGAAACAGCATCGCATCTATACGGGGTATAAACCCAAAATAATAATCGGTAATGATACGGGCAACAGGCAATTTGGATTTTACGAAATTGTCGGTTTTTTCACTAATATCAACTACCACTACAATTGCAGTAAATAATATCAAACAAAAGAAAAATGTTGTGAGATATTTAAGCAGTATATAGCGGTCTATTTTTTTCATGCCCCAAAACCCCAAAAGGGGCTTTTACTGTTCAATTATTTTAAGTTTAACCTTGTAAAATGCAGCAATAATTCATACATGCAAATATAGTTTTATTAAAACTTGGTATTGATAAGAATTTGCTAAGATTATGTACCGGCATATCCCTGCTTTAAACTGCCTGGCTAATTGCCTTCGCAGCTATCCATCCGGTAGTCCATGCGTTTTGAAAATTATACCCGCCTGTGATACCATCTACATTTATAATTTCACCGGCAAAAAACAAACCTGCATATTTCTTACTTTCCATAGTATTAAAATCAATTTCATCCGGCAGCACGCCGCCTGCTGTAACAAACTCTTCCTTAAAAGTAGTTTTGCCCTTAACTGCATGTTCCTGTGCACACAAATTTTTTATCAGCTTATTTTGTTCCCTGCCGGGAAGATCGGCCCAGCGAAGGTCAGCGACTATTCCGGATTGACTTAAAAGATACTCCCATAAACGGTTTGGTAATGAAAAGGGATTCCTGTTTACCATTTTCTGCGCTGCCAGTTCAAAGCGCAATTTTTGTATTTTTTCCCGCAAACTATTTTCATTGTATTCGGGTATCCAGTTAACCGAAATAGAAAAATGGTAATTGCTTTTTGCTAATTCCCTTGCACCCCAGGCCGAGAGTTTTAGAATGGCTGGCCCGCTCATACCCCAGTGCGTGATCAGCAAGGGCCCGCTTTCTGATAGTTTTGAACCAATGATTTTAACAACTGCATTTTCTACCGCAACTCCCATTAATGCGCTTATATTGTTGCCCGGCATATTAAATGTAAATAAAGATGGAACCGGCTCTTCAATTTTGTGACCGGATCTTTTCAACCAATCATACTGCAATATTTTGGGGTAGCCGCCGCTTGCAATACAAATAAAATCTGTGATTAAAACTGCATCATCTTTCAGCAATACATTCCATTTGCCTGCTTCTTTGAAAATTCCTTTTACTTCCTTATTCAAATGGATTTGAACCCCGTATTTATTGGCTTCTTTCATCAGGCAATCGATAATTGTCTGAGAGC
>JBJTMN010000348.1:0-2474 GCA_046070545.1 Ferruginibacter sp. | reverse complement strand
GGTTCAAATCTTCTTGGTCCCAAAAGAAAAACTTCCGATAAACTGCAGAATTTTGAAAGTGGGATACAGATACGCGGAAATGCCCGCCAGCCAATGGCTGTAAAGTATTTCCTGGTAGCTATTTTATTTGTATTGTTTGATGTGGAAGTGATCTTCTTTTATCCTTATGCAGTAAACTTCAGGGAACTGGGCTGGAGTGGTTTTATGGCCGTTGTCATGTTTGTTTCTTTATTTATTGCAGGGTTGGTTTATATCTTTAAGAAGGGAGCATTGAAGTGGGAAGAATAACACAATCAGCTAATCAGCTAATATGCTGATATGCTAATTTTTTAAAACACAAGTAAGGTAATATTAATAAAAACGTGCAACGAATTAAGGAAATTAGCACATTGGCTAATTAGCAAATTATCAAATTATGAGTCGTCCGGTACAATATAATAATCACATTAAATTCGAGGGTATTCCCGAAGGATATATGGGAGAGGGTTTCATGGCTACCAACTTTGAAAAAGTCGTAAGTCTTGCCCGTAAAAATTCCATCTGGCCTTTACCATTTGCAACCAGTTGCTGTGGAATTGAATTTATGGCAACTGCCGCCAGTCATTACGACCTGGCCCGGTTTGGAGCCGAGCGTATGAGTTTTTCTCCACGCCAGTGCGATCTGTTGCTGGTTATGGGAACCATCGCTAAAAAAATGGGACCTGTTTTAAGGCAGGTGTACCTTCAAATGGCCGAACCTCGCTGGGTAGTGGCTGTAGGAGCCTGCGCATCTTCCGGCGGTATTTTCGACACTTATTCTGTATTACAGGGTATTGACCAGGTGATACCAGTTGATGTGTATGTACCGGGTTGCCCGCCCAGGCCCGAAGCTATTCTGGATGGCTTTATGAAAATACAGGACCTGGTAAATGCAGAAGGATTGAGAAGAAGACATAGTGACCAGTATAAGGAGTTACTGGCAGGATATGGGATACAATAAAAGTAAAAAGTAACAATTCAAAAATGGAATTTTCAGTTTTTTGAATTTTGATTTTTGAATTTCGACTTTATAATATGACTTTGACAAACGAAACGATACAACTAAAACTGACTGAGAAATTTCCCGATCAATTAACCGATTGGCAGGAGCCTTATGGTATGCTCACGTTTACAGCACCTAAGGATCTGAATTTAAAAGTACTCCAGTTTTTATACGATGATCCGGAACTGAGGTTCCAGTTCCTGACCGATCTGCAGGCTGTTCATTATCCCGATAATAAAGGAGCCGAACTGGCAGTGGTATATCACCTGCATAACCTGGTAGATAATGTAAGGATACGTTTCAAAATATTTGTGGATATTGAAAAGCCCGATGTGTTCAGCGCAACAGCCTTGTACCGTTCGGCCAATCATATGGAAAGAGAGACCTACGATTTTTTCGGAGTTAATTTTATTGGTCATCCAAACCTGATCAGGATCTTGAATGTGGATGAGATGGATTATTTCCCGATGCGGAAACAATATCCTGTAGAAGACCAGAGCAGGATCGATAAGGACGATGAGATGTTTGGAAGAGGATAAAAATGTAATTACATGTTCAGACAAAATGGAAAATACAGGATTATTTATCTGACTTTGGCTGTCCTGGTTTTTGCTTTGGGTTCAGTATTTGCTTTTTATGATTTTTCTGAAAAAAAAGACGGAATGAGATTATTTGGCGGAATTGTTTTTGGATTAATGGCCATTTTTCAAGTTGATGAATTGTACGCTTTTATAAAAAAAAGAAATCGGGTAAGTTGAATACTACTGTAAAAAGTACAAGTGAGTGACACAACGATGATGAACAAAGATTTAAAGCTGGTAAAATAAAAATAGAATAAGGAAAAATGAGTGATCATATTTTATTGCCGGAAGGAAGTATTGAAAAACAGACCACCACGCTTAACCTGGGGCCCACGCACCCGGCCACGCATGGTGTGTTTCAGAATATCCTGGAACTGGATGGCGAGCGTGTTATGAAATCCACTTCTACCATCGGTTACATTCACCGGGCGTTTGAAAAGATCGCAGAACGCAGGCCGCTGTACCAGATCACTCCACTTACCGACAGGCTGAATTATTGTTCATCACCCATTAATAATATGGGCTGGCATATTACCTGTGAGAGGTTGCTGAAACTGGAATTGCCAAAGAGAGTTGACTATTTACGCATCATCATCATGGAGCTCGCAAGAATTTCAGATCACCTGATTTGCAATTCAATTGTAGGTGTGGATAGCGGCGCATTTTCAGGCTTCCTTTACCTGATGCAATACCGTGAATTAATTTATGAGATTTATGAAGAAATATGTGGCTCCCGTCTTACTACTAATATTGGGCGCATTGGCGGTTTTGAAAGGAATTTCACAAATACAGCGTTTGAAAAACTCGAAAAATTCCTAAAGGAATACCCGGTTGTGCTCAAAGAATTTGAAACCCTGTTTACCCGTAACAGA
>JBJTMN010000347.1:0-4202 GCA_046070545.1 Ferruginibacter sp. | reverse complement strand
TCCCTTTTCTTTGCTTCTTCCAGCATCAGCAGGTATTCATCCAGTTCTTTTTGCTCAGGAAAAGTAATTCCGTATACCCGGGTTAATTGCTTGTTTTTCTCATCCCCTTTCCAGTAAGCGCCTGCAACGCTTGTAAGTTTGATGGCTTTTATAAAGCCGGTATTGGGTATATGCGGGCCACGGCACAGATCAGTAAATCCGCCCTGTGTATAGAAAGTAATTTCACCATCGGTTAAATTACTCAGCAGGTCCAGTTTATACTCATCCCCTTTTTCGGTAAAATATTGAATAGCATCAGCCTTGGGCATTGCTTTGCGCAGGTAAGGATTTTTTTGCTTAGCCAGTTCATTCATCTTTTTCTCCAGCACCAGCAGATCATCCTCAGTGATTTTTCTATCGCCCAGGTCCATATCGTAATAAAATCCTTTTTCAATGGCAGGGCCTACCCAGAATTTTACACCCGGAAAAGCCGACTCAACAGCCTCGGCCATTAAATGCGCAGATGAATGCCAGAAAGTAGATTTGCCATCCGTATCATCCCAGGTTAATAATTTTAAAGAAGCATCAGCATTTATCGGCCTGTGCAGGTCCCATACTTCGCCATTAATATTTGCAGCCAATACTTTCCTGGCCAGCCCTTCGCTGATGGATTTTGCAACATCAAATGCAGAACTTCCTGCTTCGTATTCTCTTACTGCTCCATCGGGTAATGTTATCTTTATCATATCTTTATTGGCAAACCTTTGCGGTTTACAGGCTGCAAATTTAACGAAGTATTAGCTATGGAAAAATTAATCTAAAATATCTTTGCAGGGATGAAGAAAATTATACCACTGATTTTATTTGTTTTTATCTCCGCAAGTCTCCCGGCCCAGGATTTTACCGGGCAATGGAAAGGAGAATTTATTGACAAAAGTACCTCCTTTACCGGATGGGGTGGAGACCGCTGTGAATATGTGCTGGAGCTGGAATGCAATGGCACCAGGGTTTCCGGCTATTCTTATACCTACTTCAGTGATGGCGGAAAGCGCTATTATACCATCTGTAAATTAAGCGGAACCATTGATAAAGCCAGCAAATCGGTAGAAGTAAGGGAAATTGAACGAACAAAAACCAATGTACCGGTCACTATCCGTAATTGTTTTCAGATACATCGTTTGACCTATTTTAAAAAGGATGATGAGCAATCTTTAGAAGGCAGTTGGGTTCCGGTGCCAAACCAGCAAGGCGATTGTGGTTTTGGAACAACCGTTCTAAGCCGGAGGGTGCTTCAAAAGAACCCGGCTTATTTCAACAACCCGGTAACCAAATCTGAACCGGTGGTTAAACCAAAAACAACAAAACCATCCGCTCCGGTTGTAAAAACCGTTCCTAGAAAAATACCCCCGCCTGTTGTAGTGAAAAAAGAACCTGCAACGGTTACAACAAATGCAGCGCCTAAAAAAACAACCGTTCCCCCTGTAGTAAAAGTTCAACCTAAAAAAACAACAGCACCTGTAGCTAAAAAAGAGGCAAAGCAAACAACAGAAACCCCGGTAACTGCAAGAACAGAACCTGGTAAAAAAGCCAATACAGAGCAGGCCGAACCTGTAACCAATAATTTACCAACACCTGAACCTGCCGTGAGGCCTGATCAGAATAAGGTATTGGATGATGCTTATAAAAAACGCAATAGTGAGCTCATTAAAACGATTGAAATAGACAGTACCAGTTTTACTGTTGCCCTGTACGATAACGGTGAAATTGATGGTGACAGCATTTCTTTGTTCTTTAACGGTAAACTCCTGTTATCTCATAAGCGGCTGACCGAAAAGCCACTCCGGCTAACCCTGGATGTAGACCCCAGTAAATCTGTAAATGAATTGGTTATGTATGCAGAAAACCTGGGAACCATTCCACCTAATACGGCATTAATGGTGGTAAACGATGGCGATAACCGCTATGAAGTACGTATTTCATCCGATCTGCAAAAAAGCGGTACTATCCGGTTCATACATAAGTCAAAGACAAAACAATAAAATAAGCGGTTGAACGTTATTCTTTCAACCAATATTTTATTCGTGATGAAAACTACTTTTACCCCTATGCTGCTTTTGGCAGGTTTATTCTCCTTTTCAATCATACTGAATTCATGCTCAAAAGCAGATACCAGCAGCATTTTACCTAAAGAACAGCAGGTTGTAGGCGAATGGGTTATTAACCGTGTTCAGCTCAGGCTCTATCAGAATGGGGTATTTATAAGGGATACCATTATAAAATCGACTCCAAAACCAAAGAATTTTGTACGTTTTGGTGCAGACGGAAGTTTTGAATACAAACTGAACAGTACTACTTCGGATGTGGGAACGTATGAGTTTGCAGGATCGGGCTCATTGATTACCAATTCTTCTCCAAAAAGTTATAATTGGACCATGCTTACACTAACCAATGTATTATTCACGCTGGTTTCAAAAGGATCTGATCCCGCTTTTCCGGGGTATTATGTTGAGCGCTACCAGACATTTACACGCTAACCCTTTATTTGTTAATATTAAACCCGGCATCAGTTCTTTAGCTGATGCTTTTTTATTACTTAAAATTTCACATTCCAGGTAATTGCAGGAATCACTGGGAACAGGGAAACCTGTTTGGCCTGTATCTGTAAAGTGCCGTTGTACGGACTTCCTGTTTGATCGAAATATACGAAGTATGGATTTTTGCGGTTGTATAAATTATAAACACTGAACACCCATTCACTCTTCCATGTGCGCCTCAGGTTTTTCTTCGGCGTCATGATGGCTGCAAAATCGAGGCGGTGGTAAGCGGGTAAACGGTATTCATTGATACGGCTATACTCCTGCGTTAGTATGCCGTTCACTATATAAAAGCGCTGGGGCAGTGTCGCGGAATTGCCGGTTCCAAAAACAAAGGAAGCCGACAGTTTCCATTTTTTATTGAGCTCATATATAGCCACTACACTCATATCATTTCTGCGGTCATATTTAGCCGGGTATTTTTCTCCAAAGTTCAGCGCCGGGAATTTGCGCCAGGTCCAGCTTAAAGTGTAACCGACCCAGCCGGTCAGTCTCCCCTTTGTCTTATTCACAAAAAATTCGGCACCATAGCTCCATCCCTTGCCAAATGCAAAGGAATTTTCAGTGTCATCCAGGCTGTTGGGCGTGTATCCTTCTTTGTACTCGATCTGGTTTTGCATCTGCTTGTAATACAGTTCTACAGATGTTTCATACATATTGTCTTTAAAGTTCTTGAAAAGCCCCAGGGCATACAGCCAGCTGATCTGTGGTTTTACTTTGTAAGTGCTGGGTACCCATATATCCGTAGGCAAAGTAGTGCCTGCATTGCTAACGAGGTGAATGTATTGCAGGTTACGGGTAACAGATCCTTTAACAGAAGTTTCATCATTCAATGCATAGCGAAAAGTAAAGCGTGGCTCCAGTCCGCCATAAGTTTTTACAGCTTTTCCTTTTCCAAAAACTGTACTGTCTGTGCGGTTTCCGTTATCGTCTGTCTGGTAAATCTTATAAGGTCCGGTTTGCTGAAACCAGCTATACCGGAGGCCCACATGAATTTTCAGCTTTTCATTTATTTCCCAGTCATCCTGCAGGTACACTGCAGCTTCGTGGGCATATTTTACCTGGGCATTATTGGGATTGAAAACGGTTGAATCCTGTTTACCGCTTACTACCGAAGGGGTAAATTTATGATAGGTATAAATGCCGCCAAATTTCAGTTTATGGCCGGTGTAAGGATACAGGTCAAAGTCCTGTTTCAGACTCAGGTCGCGGATGCCCGATTCCAGTTTTAACTGAAAATCGTTTTGTACTGCATTGAAGGTAAAGTTATAGTCGTTGTAAACGGCTGTGGTATTGCCAAATAGTTTGTTATTGAAAACGTGGTTCCAGCGCAGGGTTCCGGTTGCATTTCCCCAGGGAATATTAAATTTTAAACTTTGTTTATTATTGGCAAAATCAAAAACATCACGGCCAAAATAACCGCTCAGGTATAGTCTATCCTTATCAGAAAAAATATAATTGACCTTTGCATTCAGGTCATAAAAATAATAGCCGCTTCCTTTAAACTGGCTACCCGATTTTATAAAGGGTTTGGCAATGGCATCGATGTAAGTGCGACGGCCCGAAACAATAAAAGAGGATTTATTCTTTTTAAGCGGGCCCTGCACAGAAAGCCTGGAAGCAATTAAG
>JBJTMN010000346.1:0-2758 GCA_046070545.1 Ferruginibacter sp. | reverse complement strand
TTTTTAAATATCATTTGAATAGTTTCTTTTTGTCCAGTAATTTTTTAAGGGTATAATTGGTAAGATCAAACTCAACCGGTACCACACTTACATAATTGTTTTGCAGCGCCCACACATCGGTATCCTGCCCTTTATCAAAATTGATGAACTCGCCGGTAAGCCAGTAATATTTTTTACCATGCGGGTCAAGGCGTTCATCAAACTCTTCCTTGTATTTTGCATAAGCCTGCTTGCAAACTTTAATACCCTGTATCTCTCTTTTAGGTACCGATGGAATATTCACATTCAGCAGCAGGTGCTTATCTAATTTATTTTCCAGCACGGTCTTGATGATCTTACGGGCATAAAAAACTGCAGCCGAAAAATCTGCATCAAAACGATAGTCAAGTAATGAAAAGCCAATACTGGGAATACTTTCAATTGAAGCTTCCATGGCGGCACTCATGGTGCCGCTGTAAATTACATTGATGGAATGGTTGGCGCCATGGTTGATACCGCTGATGCACAGATCGGGCTTGCGGTGCAGTATTTTATCTACTGCCAGTTTAACGCAATCAACCGGTGTACCCGATGTTTGCCAGGCTTCCACATCACCAAACATATCTACCTTATCCATACGCAGCGGGTTGCCAATGGTAATGGCATGTCCCATACCGCTTTGTGCTTTATCAGGCGCTACCACCACTACTTTGCCAAGGCCCCTGGCGGCTTCTATCAGATTTCTGATTCCGGGAGATGTAATGCCGTCATCGTTTGTAACCAGGATAATGGGTTGTTCTTTCTCTTTCTTCTTTGCCATGTATATTCAATTCAGTTTAAAACTGGGGAAATAATTGTCTTGCGATACCCGGTTGTTTAAACGGCCAGGGTATCATTAATAAGATAATGATTAAAGCAATGCCAAAATATATCAGCGTGCGTTTGTGTTTCTGGGCATCGGTGGTACCACGCTTAACCATACTACGGCCAACATGTACCAGCAGCCAGGCAATGATCATCATCAGCGCGTGTTCAACAGAAAAATAGCGTTGTACCGCATCTTTCATTACTTCACCCGCATGGTTCTTGAAATTTTCAAACCACATGCCTGTAAAGTACAGGATCAGTCCCAGCAGTAACTGAATGTCGCAGCTGATCATAAAGAACAGGCTCAGTTTATTGTCGCTGCCTTTATATTCCCTTTTGGAGAAAACACCGGCTAAGGCAGAAACAACTGCCAATACGCCAAAGATCAAAACTGCCCAACGCAGAATGCTGTGTATTATCAATGTATAATTCATATAATTAAGTTTGATGCAAAAATAAGGGGTTGCCACGGATTGCACTGATTTTCACAGATTGTTTTCTTAGCGAAGATTATTTTGCCACGGATTACATGAATTTTCACGGATTATTTTCTTATCCGTGTTAATTCGTGCAATTTGTGGCTAATCTGTTTCTGCCGCAGGCAGAAATAGATTTATAAATGGTACCGGCTTTTCAACCAAACCGCTTAATTTAGTAAGTACAAAACTAATTATATGCAAATTACCAAAGTCTTCCTTCCTGTTTTTATATTTCTGATATCCTTAACGGCAGTTGCACAACCAAAAACAGAAACAGCCGCAAAACCTAAGGCCGATTCCCTGAAAAATATTTCACTTGCCGGTTTAAGTTTTCGCAGTGTAGGGCCTGCCATTACTTCTGGCCGTATCGCCGACATTGCCGTTAATCCCAATAACCACAGTGAATATTATGTGGCTGCAGCAGCGGGAGGTGTGTGGAAGACAAACAATGCCGGTATTACTTTCAATCCTATATTCGACGGTGAAGGTTCATACTCCATTGGCTGCCTGGCCATCGACCCAAACAATACCAATGTAGTATGGGTGGGCAGCGGTGAAAATAACAACCAGCGTGTAGTGGCTTATGGAGATGGTATTTACAGATCGGAAGATGGAGGAAAGAGTTTTAAGAATATGGGATTAAAGAACTCGGAACATATTGGCCGCATTGCCATTGACCCAACCAACAGTGATATCGTTTATGTGGCAGCATATGGACCGCTTTGGAAATCGGGCGGCGAGCGGGGTATTTACAAAACCATCGATGGGGGTAAAACCTGGAAACAGGTTTTGAATGTAAGTGAGCATACCGGATTTAATGAAGTGATGGTTGATCCTCGCTTTCCGAATATAGTGTATGCGGCCGCCCACCAGCGCCAGCGCAAGGTCTTTACTTATATCGGTGGCGGTCCCGAATCGGCCATGTATAAAAGTACCGATGGCGGTGCCACCTGGAACAAGATGATGAATGGAATTCCTTCCCGTGACCTGGGCAGGATCGGCTTGAATTATTCTCCCGTTAATCCGGATGTATTGTACGCAGTTGTTGAAGCTACAGATGGCAAGGGTGGTGTTTTTAAAAGTACCGACCGTGGTGCCAGCTGGGAAAAACAAAGTGGCTATTCCACCAGTGGCAATTATTATCAGAGAATAATCTGTGATCCAAAAGATGTGAACAAGGTCTTTGTACTGAATACCTACCTGGGAGTGAGTAAAGACGGCGGTAAAAACTTTTCAAATCTTGGTGAAAAAAGTAAACATATCGATAACCATGTTATCTGGATTGATCCTTCCAACACCGAACATTATTTAGTTGGCTGCGATGGTGGTGTTTACGAAAGTTTTGATGCGGCCGAAAACTGGCAGTTTAAAGCCAATCTTCCGGTAACGCAGTTTTATAAAGTTGCAACTGACAATGCTTTTCCTTTTTATCA
>JBJTMN010000345.1:0-2671 GCA_046070545.1 Ferruginibacter sp. | reverse complement strand
TTATTTTTTCCTGCACGGCCTCAGCAACGCCGGGCAGTACAGCCAGGTCGTGACCCCACAACGTAGTATCCTTTAATACCGAAGCCGCCATCAATGCAGGTTGTGTACTTTGCCACTTTTCGTAAAAATATACGGCATGTGCATCATTTATAAGGTAATAATTATCATGAAGGCTGCCGTAGTATTTTCCAGCATCAACTTTTACGGCTTTCATAAAATAAATATAGGCCGCAAAACCTGTAGCTATATTTTCTGGTACAGAGTTTTGTAAACTATAGTGCTTTAATAAAACAGGAACTACCCTCATGTTCATTTTGGAAGTATATTGAACAGTGATACTTAACCATTGATGTTCAATAAAAGGATTCCGGAACCTGTCGAGGCAGTTAGCTGCAAATTCAGCTTTCTGTTCTTCTGAAGCATCCATAGGTATTGCAGATGCGATTTCTTTTTGCATCAACCTGGCAATAAAATTTTCCATGTGCTTATCATCCATGGCACCCTTTACCGTAGCAATTCCTGTTAAAAATGCAACAGCACAACTTAAAGTATGCGTTGCATTCAGCAGGCGTAATTTTAGTTCCCGAAACAGGTTTATATCAGGCGCAATAACTACCCCCTTATCAGCCTGTGCAAATGACAGAACCTTCGCTGTTTCCTCATCACCCTCAATTGCCCAGAGCCGGTACACTTCTGTTATCAGCATCAACTCATCAGTATATCCAATCTCATCTTCTATATTCTTTTTCAGATCTTTTTCTGGCTTACCGGGTACAATCCGGTCTACAAGCGAATTACAGAATGTATTGGATGTTTCCAGCCAGTCAATAAAAGATTCTTCCAGCGCATTCAGGTAAGCCAGTTCGGTAACGATGGATTCGAGTTTTTTCCCATTATCAACGATCAATTCTGTTGGTATGATCACCATACCTGATTGCTTACTGCCTGCAAATGCCTTATATCTTTCGTATAAGAATGCAAGCAATTTACCCGGGAAAGAAACAGGCGGATAACGCCTTATATCATCCTGCACCAATTCAATACCGACTTCTGTGGTATTTGAAATAATGATCTTCATTTGAGGATTGTGGGCACATTCCAGTATTTTGTTCCATTCATTTTTTGCAGATAGCACCCTGCTGATAGAAGAACAAACAATATTTTCCTGCTGTTTTTTTCCTCCCTCAATACCACGCACACAAATGGTGTACAATCCATCCTGCTTATCAAATGCTGCTGCATCGCCGCCATCGGTTGATTTAACCACAACGATCCTGCCGTTAAAAATCCCCTGTTTATTAGCTTTATCAATGAAATAATCAGGCAGACCACGCAATAATACCCCTGTTCCAAACTGCAAAACCTTTTCGGGCAGTTCAAATAAAGCCTCATCAGGGATGGCAACCTTCTCTGTGTTTATATTCTTACAATTGAATTTAGATAGCAACATACGCTCTCATTATTTCTTGTTCTTTTTATTAACTGTTACTGTAATCCCCATTTTATTTTCCATGCCGGGTACTCTGTTGCCAGCAGTTTGGCAGGCCAGGTTCCATACCAGGCATAGCCTATTCTTCTTTCGTTCTCTACCTCTGCAATCGTTTTGTGTCGTTGACTGTCACGGCCCGAAAAGAATGGCTCATTAGTATCTACATCATAAAATCTTGCCCACAAAATGCCGGTACTGTCGGGCAGTAAGACCCTATCCTTACCGCTTTTTTCATTGGGTGCTGCCACATCCACAAATTTGTACCCGGTAATTTTCACTTTCTCAAACCAGGTTGTTGCTGCATTTACAGACTCAATGATCGCCGTGGAAGGATTTTCAATACGCATTAAGAAACGGACAATACCAACTGACTCGTTACCGCTTAATGAAACCAGTTCAAACTTACGTGCCATTTCAGGTTGCAGGGTTTTTGCATTGTACTGGGCACACCATGCTGTTAATTGTCCGTTTTGCTTTAATTGGGTTTTTAAAATACATTGTACCCCTCTTTCAACAGGGTCAATACATTTGTTTTGATACTGTACATCAAAAATATCCAGGTCATTTTGTTTATGAGCAATATCAAAAAGAACATTCAGCACATTTACCATGGCATTGTCATTGTATGTAATCTGGCTGCGGTAACTGCTGAAATCGGGAAAGAACTGCGGCCAGCCACCATTGGCATATTGTGCATTTAACAAATAATCAACACCTCTTTTTGCTGCATTAAAATATCTTTCATTCTTTGTTTGTTTATATGCCTTGCACAGGTATCTTATTTCTCTTGTTGTAGCTTCATTGTCAATGGTAGCATCAATTCCGGGAGCATATCCTGCTACCAGTTCCAGTTTTTCCTCACCAGTGAGTTCATGTTTGTAATCAACTTTTTTGTCGCCCTGGAAATGTTTGGGCCAGCCACCATTTGCACGTTGATATAGCAGCATATTCTCTGCAATAGGATCTGTAGTTGCCGAAACCGGAGAAACCCTGATCTCATCATCAGGACCTTCCTTCTGCTTTTCCGGGTTCCATTTATAATCATAGGTCCAGAATGCAGTAATATCATTCATGCTGATATTGGAAGGCAGGTTATCAGCCATCCAGGGATAATTACCTCCATCTTTGTTACAATGATAGTAATACACTCTTTTGCCCCATTGAATCACGTTTGGCGGATTG
>JBJTMN010000344.1:0-6456 GCA_046070545.1 Ferruginibacter sp. | reverse complement strand
CATATTTCCTGGCGCTACTATAATACCTGAATCATTCATGCTCACTGCACCTGAAATTTTAAGATCATCGCCAATTCTTACGGCATGGGTATAACCATATTCTTTTTCAAGTTTTGGACGCAGGTTAAAGTACTCTGGTGCTACACCAGCCTTCGGAGGTGAAGGTTTTGAAGTATCTGCGTTATTACAGCACGTAAGCAGTAATGAAGCGCTGAATAAGATTGTTGCGAAACAAAAAAATTTCGTCATAGATTACATTTTTTAAGGATGTTTATTTTAGTAAAGTTCCCCGGGGAGTTTAGACCCAGGGGAACTTTATTATCATTGTTACTTTATTTAGAACTCAGATCAGTACGCATAAAAAGCAATTCACTCCAGCTTTCAGCAAGAAATTCAGCCAGATCTTTAAGGTACTGAGCATAGGACCCTTCACCGTTTGCAGCTTCATATAGTTCTTTAAATGGCTTGCGAAAACCGGGTGCTCTTTCCTTTAAGCCTTGCTTATACCTGGTTGTTAAAGTATATTGTGTTTTACCGGAAGAACTGGCCTGATAAACTGCAACTGTTACTCCGCCAAGTGCCCATGCTTTTTTCAATTTCTTTATAATATTTACAACATCATCGCTATGGCCGATTTTGGGATAAATGTGAGAAATATTGATCTTTTCAGAAAAATCGCCCAATGCTACAGTGCTTAATGAATCGATATAAACAGAATAGCCGGCTGAATTCCTGTCAGTAAGATAGATCGCTACATTTTTATTCCAATCCAGGTTATGCTCTGCACCTAAATTACCCCGTACATCTTCTGCTTCCCAGCTGGTTGGCCCTTCGGTAATATGATAGCCACCGGCATCTGGTCCGGATTGAATATCGAACACCCGCCAGAAGGCCGTACCTGTGTGGTACTTTTGGGCATGAGCTGCCAGCGCTTTTTCAAACTCCAGCACTTTGTCTACTTTAGGAAATACCCGTTGGGTTGAGATCAGGTTTTTTGTTTGGCTAATGCCTGCAATGGGAATAAGCATGCAAAGCATTAAAAACATCTTTGTCTTGAAAAAAAATTTCTGATTCATGTTGGATTGGTTTATTGGTTAAAAGATAAAATTGATTGCCGTCCTGTAAATTCTTCAGCGGCTACGGGTAATAGTGTAAATTTCAGGCAAACAGCAGGCTTTAGTGAGTACAAATCAGTCATAATACCGGAAATTCTACCTTATTACCCGGACAAACTGTGCAGCGTCAGGATTATTTCGTCATTTTGCCGGCACAGGCTCATTTTATTCATAAACCATGCAAAAAAAATAGCCGTTCCGTTTATCTTTATAAGCATATGCATAAAACTCTCCTCAGCTTAAGGACATTTCTTGCTCTTTACCTTACCTGTTGTGTTTTTGTCACAAGCGCACAAAATTCGTCTGCATACGAGTCTGTTTCTACCGCCCAGGGATTGTCGCAGGGAATGATTTTTGATCTTTTGCAGGATACGGAGGGCTTTATATGGATAGCCACCAAAAACGGGCTGAACCGTTATGACGGATACAGTTTTAAGGTTTTTACCAATGACCCCTACAATGCACATTCCCTCAGCAGCAATACCGTTGTAAAGCTCTTTGAAGACTCAAAAGGCCGTATATGGGCCGGCACCGAAAATGCCGGGCTAAATATCTACGATAAACAGAGTGGAAAATTTTACCGTATCACTTACAGTAACGCCAACCCCGCAAGCCTTTCGGGTAATGGGATACGATCTGTAATAGAATTACCCGATGGAAGAATACTGGTAGCAACGGATATTGCCGGGCTGAATATTGTTGAAACAGGAAAGGAGTTCTTTACAAAAGATGCGGCTCCGGTTATTACCAGGCTTAGCCTGCCAAATGATACACAGGTTTATGGTATGGGGAAAGATAAGAATGGGATCATCTGGATCGGAGGAATGGACGGTTCGGTGTACCGCTTTGATCCTTTGAAGAACAATTTTATAAAACTGAATAACGGAATACTGCTGAATGACGGCTACATGAACCCGGACAGCAGTAAACTGATCAACAGCAATCTCTACCTGTCAGATGGAAAAGATATTTATCCATTATTCAACAACAGTAAGATCCGTGCAGGTAATATTATTTTTAAGCCGTTGACAAGTCCTTGGGAATATCACCACCGGGAAGAATATTTTTATGATGTTTACCAATATGAGCCGGGTAAACCTGTAAACTGGAATGCCCCCTTGCCCAAAACCACTACCCGGATATGTTACCCGTTTATCATTGACCAGTCAGGAATATTATGGTCTGGCTCTGTAGGATGGGGTTTGCGCAAATACAATTCTGTTCAAAGTAAATTCAAAACACAATTAAATGGAAGAACGGTTCGCCTGATTATCCCCGGCCCTGCCAACGGAATTTATTTCGTATGTTATGATTACAACTGGATGTACCTGAAAGACGGGAAGATCAGCGATGTTTTAAAAAAAGATCCTTCCCTGAGCCAGGTAGATAATTTCATCATTGCTTCAACAGGCGATTATTGGTTCAAATGTGATCAGAAAGGATATTTTAAGTATAGTCCGGCCTCCAATACATTACAGGCATGGCCTGGTATTAATGCCAACCAGCCGTTTGGAAAAAAACAACCTTTTCTTGAAGACCGAAAAAAAAATCTTTGGTTTCCGGGGCAGGATGGAACGATTAGCTTATTGAATACTGCAACTGAAAAGCTGGATAGCTTTTCTATCAATAAAGATGGTTCTAAAATTATTTGCACTGCTTTGTATGAGGATAAACAAGGTATATTCTGGATAGGTACCGAAAAAGGATTTGCAAAAGTTATTTTGAATAATACTAACATAGCATCATCGCAGGTTACATGGTTTTACAATAATAACAGCAACCGCAACTCGCTCAACTATAATCATGTGTCTTGCTTTTTAGATGACCCAAAGGAACCCGGAAAATATATCTGGATTGCTACAAAAGGAGGTGGATTAAACAGGCTGGATAAAACCAGGGGCGATTTTTATCACATCACTATAAAAGAAGGATTGCCCGATGATGTAGTATACGGTATATTGCCCGATGGCGATGGCAACATCTGGGGAAGCAGCAATAAAGGTATATTCTGCATGAAATCAACCGAAAACAACAGCCGGGTCTTTTACAATTTTACAAAGGCCTATGGTTTGCAGGATGATGAATTCAATACAGGTTCCTATGCAAAATTACCCAATGGTAACCTCGCATTTGGCGGGGTAAATGGAATCAATATATTTAACCCCAAAGAAATACTGGTTCAGGGTTTTACTCCAAATGTATTTATTACCGATATCCTTATCAATAACCAGCCTGTTTCTGCGGGAGATAGAACCGGAGTACTTGAAACCACCATAGAAGAATCTAAAAGCATAACCCTTACCAATAACCAGGATATTGTAACCCTGGAATTTTCTTCACTTGACCTTACTGCTTCTGCTCAAAACAAATATCGCTATCAGCTGGTTGGTGTAGATAAAGATTGGGTTGAATCAGGTACCCGCCGGACTGCTACCTATTTACATTTACCATCAGGAAAATATACATTCAAAGTGCAGGGAAGTAACAGCCAGGGCATCTGGAGCGATAAGATCGCTGAACTGCAGATCACTGTTTTACCTCCCTGGTGGCGTAGTTGGTGGGCATACCTGGCTTACATTGCAATTCTGGGATATGCCATCAGGGCTTATTTTAAATTCACTGTAAACCGGGCAAAACTTAAATCACAGTTAAGTTTTGAACAGCTTGAAGCCAAAAGGGTAAAAGAATTAGACTCGGTAAAAACACAGCTCTATACCAATATCACACACGAATTCCGTACCCCGCTAACCGTTATCCTGGGCATGGCACAGCAGGTTAAAAGTAATCCGCCGCTACATTTGGATAATGGAATAGATATGATTATCCGAAACGGGCAAAGCCTGCTTAACCTGGTAAATGAGATGCTCGATCTGTCGAAACTGGAAACCGGCAAAATGACCTTACAGCTTGTAAATGGTGATATCATTAATTTCCTTCGGTACATTGTAGAGTCATTTCATTCACTGGCCGAAAGTGAGAAAAAGCAATTACACTTTCTGGCCGGCATGGATTCATTGTATGTTGCTTACGATCCTGAAAAAGTAAGGCAGATCATTGCTAACCTTTTATCAAACGCCTTAAAATTCACTCCCGCAAAAGGAAATATATACATTACCATAAGCGAAACCAGTCAGTTAAATGAAACAGGCAGGTCTACACTGATCATTCAGGTAAAGGATACCGGTATTGGCATTCCTGAGGAACAGCTGGAACATATTTTTGAAAGGTTTTATCAACTGGATAACAGCCATACCCGCAAGACGGAAGGAACTGGTATTGGCCTGGCACTTACCAAAGAACTGGTTAAATTAATGGATGGTGAGATCACTGTTAAAAGCCCGCCAACCGGATCAAACAGGGGAACAGAATTTACAGTACAATTACCGCTGGTAACTGTACAACCTGCAGAGAATCCTGTTTTCCCTGATGTAAAAGACACCGTATCAAAACAAATAAATACACCTCTTTTCATTGCTGTAAATCCTGAAGAGGAAAAGCAAGCCAGATCAAAGCCGTTAATACTGTTGGTAGAGGATAACGCGGATGTAGTTGCTTACACAGCTTCCTGCCTGCCCGATTACCGGCTGGCAGTTGGCCAGGACGGCAGAGAAGGATTTGATATAGCATCTGAAATAATTCCTGACCTGATCATCACCGATGTGATGATGCCCTTTGTAGATGGCTTTGAATTGTGCAGGCAATTACGCAATAATGAACATACAAGCCATATACCCATTATCATGCTTACTGCCAAAGCAGATATAGAAAGCAGGATGGAAGGATTGGAAAAAGGTGTTGATGTATATCTTGAAAAGCCATTCAACCGGGAAGAATTACTGATAAGGATAAAAAAATTACTGGAGCTCAGAAAAAATCTGCAACAGTATTATCTTAAAAAAGCAGGGCTCTCCGGTGAATTTAAACCGGAAGACAATGTACAGCCTGAAGTGCATCCTACTGAGAGTAAAATAGAGGATGAATTTGTAAAACGGGTAAGAGAAGCAATTGATACACACCTGGCTGATACGGGCTTCACAGTAGAACAATTATGCAAAATAGTATTTATGAGTCATTCCCAGTTGCATCGCAAACTGGATGCTTTGACCGGATGTTCACCTAATAAATTCATCCGCATCATCCGCTTAAATAAAGCCAAAGAGATGTTGAAGCATTCTTCCGCCAGTATTGCTTCCATTGCCCTGGATTGCGGCTACAATGATCCTGGTTACTTTGCCAGGGTATTTAAACAGGAGTATGGAGTAACCCCGCAGGACTGGCGTACAAATAATTAAGTACGTTTTATACAGTACTAACAAAAAAGCCCTTCGAAATAAATCGAAGGGCTTACATTGAATAGTCGGGATGGCAAGATTCGAACTTGCGACCTTCCCGATCACAATCGGGACGCTATATAACCACGCTACGCTACATCACAAACTATTGGCATAAAAATAAAAAAGCCTCGCTGAAATGAATCAACAAGGCTTTTGTCGGGATGGCAAGATTCGAACTTGCGACCTCCTGGTCCCAAACCAGGCGCGATAACCGGGCTACGCTACATCCCGAACTTTAAAAATATCTGACGGGCTTATTGGGAGAACCCGGCAATGTAAAGATTATAAGAACTGTTGCGGTGAGGGTGGGATTCGAACCCACGGTACAGTTTAACCCGTACGACGATTTAGCAAACCGTTCCTTTCGGCCTCTCAGGCACCTCACCTAACCTGCCCTTATTTTGTAAGGGGTGGCAAAAATACAATTCAAAGTGTTATTACCCAAAACTAAATGGAAAAACAGCCATTTTTTATTGAGATTTTTTTAACCCATTCTTTATAATCCTGTAAAACCCAATGCCAGTAAAGAAAAAATCCAGATTCGTTGAAGGATCTGGATCTGGTATAAGTGCCTGGTTAAATTTTACATTGCTGCTAAGTGTACTTTTTGCTGAAGTTCCAGTACACTTTCTTTGAATAAACTGTCTGTATCCATCAGGTCCTTTACAGTCTGGCAACTGTGAATGACAGTAGTATGATCTCTTCCGCCAAAATGTTCACCAATCGTTTTCAATGAATTTTTGGTAAATGCCTTTGCCAGGAACATGGTTATCTGGCGTGCCTGCACGATCTCACGTTTACGGGTCTTTTGAAGCAGCTTGTCATAAGGCACATCAAAATACTCACATACCATTTTCTGGATCGCGTCGATAGTGATCTCTTTGCTACTGGTCTTCACAAAATTGCGAAGTACTTTTTTGGCCAGTTCTACATCAATGTCCTTTTTATTGAGGGAGGATTGAGCCAGTAAGGAGATCAGTGCGCCTTCCAGTTCGCGTACATTGGTG
>JBJTMN010000343.1:0-2724 GCA_046070545.1 Ferruginibacter sp. | reverse complement strand
TTTTCGCCACTTGCAACAACCAATCAAAAACCTTCATAAATTCAAACCAAACAATCTACTAACTACGGAGCCTTGGGTACGCTGGTAACGGTATTTTTTTTCTGGGGCTTTATTGCCGCGGGCAACAGTGTATTCATTCCTTTCTGCAAACATTATTTTCACCTGGACCAGTTTCAAAGCCAGTTGATCGATTTTGCATTTTATACAGCATATTATATAGGAGCACTCCTGTTGTTTGCCTATGGTGCGTTTGGTGGTAAGGATCTTGTGGGCAAATGGGGTTACAAAAAAAGTATTATTTACGGTTTGCTCTTTTCTGCATTGGGCGCAGCTGCCATGATCATTGCCGTTAATGCAAATACATTTGCCGGAATGCTGGTAGGCCTTTTTATTGTTGCTTTGGGTTTTTCACTGCAACAGACAGCAGCACAGCCTTTTGCCATTTCTTTAGGCGATCCGGCCACAGGTACCAGCCGTGTTAACTTAGGTGGCGGTATCAATTCCTTCGGTACAACCATTGGCCCTATTGTAGTTGCCATTGCCTTGTTTGGCAGTACTGCTGCAATAACCGATGAGCAGATCGCCGCTTTAAGTTTAAGTAAAGTGATCATTTTATATACCTGTGTAGGAGCGCTGTTTATAGCTGCTGCTGCACTGTTTTATTTTTCTAAAAAAGTACCTGCCGGTATTTCTTTGGAAAAGGTTGAGAGCGGCTCTAAAGCACTTTATACTTTACTAATCATGACTGGTCTTTTAATAATCATGTTCGTTCCTGTTTTCAGCAGTTACAAAACAGACCCGGCAACTTTATCAGATGCCGAAAAACATGGACTGGAAGCTTACCGGCTAAAGTGGTTATTGGGTGCTTTGGCAATTGTTGTTATTGGTTTGCTTACTGCAAATATGACCGCGAGGAAAAAACCAACAGGTTGGGGTGCTATGCAATATCCGCAGCTGGTATTAGGTATGCTGGCTATTTTCGTTTATGTTGGTGTGGAAGTTGCCATTGGCAGTAACTTAAGTGAACTGCTTAAACAAAAGGACTTTGGAGGTTTTCAATCATCTGAAGCAGCTCCCTATATCTCTATGTATTGGGGAAGTCTGATGATCGGTCGTTGGGCCGGAGCTGTATCAGCATTTAAATTATCAGACAGATCAAAACTTATTTTACAGATCATTGTGCCACTGATAGCATTTGGAATCATTGTGGGTGTGAACACCGTTGCACAATACGATATGAAACCTCTGTATTATTATGTTGTTTGTGTATTGATACAGATCACTGCTTTTTACATCAGCAAAAACAAACCAGCCAGAACATTACTGATATTCAGTTTGCTGGCTGTAGCAGCTATGGTGATAGGAACAATGACCACCGGTACCATTGCGGTGTATGCCTTTTTAAGTGGTGGTTTATTCTGCTCCATTATGTGGCCTTGCATCTTCACTTTGTCAATTGCCGGCCTGGGTAAATACACAACCGAAGGATCTGCTTTCCTCATCATGATGATCCTGGGTGGCGGTATCATACCACCGATACAGGGTAAACTGGCCGATGTGGTTGGAATCCATCAATCTTACTGGGTACCGGTTATTTGTTTTTCATACCTGGCATTCTTTGCCTTCACCGTAAAAGGCATATTAAAGAACCAGGGTATTGATTATGATGCGGCGGTAGAAGGCGGCGGTCATTAATATAAAAGAACAGCATTACATAATTACGATCAGCTATGTCACAAAAAAAGGAGTTTGCAGTAGGTATAGATATTGGAGGAACTACCACCAAGTTTGGAATTGTTAATAACAAAGGCGAGATCATTGAACAGGACAGGGTGCCCAGTAATGAGCATGAAGTGGTGGAAGATTTTATTGAAGACCTGGCAGCAAAGCTTAGCCCGATGATTGAAAGGGCCGGTGGTACCGGTAAATTTGTTGGCATTGGTATGGGAGCCCCTAATGGTAATATATACAGCGGCACTATTGAATATGCCCCAAACCTGAAATGGAAAGGCATTATTCCGATTGCAGACCTTTTTGAAAAGAGATTCGGACTAATAACAAAACTTACCAACGATGCCAATGCAGCTGCCATGGGCGAAATGATGTATGGCGCCTGCAAGGGCATGAAACATTTCATCACCATTACCCTGGGCACTGGTGTTGGCAGTGGCATTGTAATAGATGGAAGAATAGTGGTAGGGCATGATGGTTTTGCAGGAGAACTGGGGCATACCATCATCAGGCCGGGTGGCCGCCTGCACAAAGGCACCGGTATGCATGGGAGCCTGGAGTCTTACGCATCTGCAACAGGTGTAAGGGAAACGGCTATTGAAATGCTTACCGACTACCCCGAGGAGCCCAGCCTGCTGCGGAACTATACCATTAATGAATTAACCAGTGAGTCGGTTTTTGAATGTGCCATGCAGGGCGATAATATTGCCAATAATATTTTTGAATTCACCGGCCAGATACTGGGCGAATCACTGGCTAATTTTGTCATGTTCTCCTCCCCCGAGGCCATTGTATTATTTGGCGGATTGACCAAGGCCGGTAACCTGATACTGAACCCGACCAAAAAGCATATGGAGGAAAACCTGCTGCCTATTTTTAAGAATAAGGTAAAGCTGATATTCAGCGAGCTTAAAGAATCGGATGCTGCAATTTTAGGAGCAAGTGCTCTGATATGGGATATATAACAGCTAAAAACTAAATAAAAAAAGCCCT
>JBJTMN010000342.1:0-3047 GCA_046070545.1 Ferruginibacter sp. | reverse complement strand
GAAACATCGCTGAAGTTAAAAGCCAGGCAACTGTTCAAAAAGATAGAAGAGATACAACTTAAAAATGAACCCGGCTTCTCCTATGTTTTGCTGGAAGATTACCCCGACAAAGTGGAAGAAGAAAGGGTAGACCTGGGCAGGCTGGGCAATGCAGGCTACCGTATTTATGATGCACACAAAATAAAACAGAACCTGGAACCCGCAAGAACGGTAGTTGACCTGCATATTGAAAAACTGACCGACAGCTGGAAACATCTCAGTAATTATGAGATCCTTACGATGCAGTTAAAGACCTTTGAAAAGTATTATAATCTTTCAGTAACACATCATCAACCCGTACTCACCATTATTCACGGGGTAGGTACCGGTAAACTGCGGGATGAGATACATGATATACTGAGGCTGAAGAAGGAAGTGAAATCTTTTGTAAACCAATACAGTCATTTATATGGCTATGGTGCAACCGAAATTTATTTTGAATATAAATAAGCATTATGTGGTTTCCTTATGATGCCTGGGGGCAGGCTTTTGCAGTTTTTATAATCAGTGTGGTGCGCTACATTGTTATTGGCGGCGGCGCATTTTTGTTTTTTTATGTACTACTGAAAAACAAGTCGCTGTTTGCAAAGATCCAGCAAAAATGGCCGGCTAAAGCCGATTATGCCCGGGAGATTTTTTATTCTTTTTTAACCTTTATCATTTTTGCCATAACGCCATTGGTTTTAAACAACCAGTATATAAAACCATATACTACCATTTACAAAAACATCCATGAGCATAGCATGCTTTATTTCTGGCTGGTATTTCCATTGATGCTGGTTGTACACGATACCTATTTTTACTGGGCACACCGCATGATGCATCATCCCAGGTTGTTTACATTCTTTCATGTGGTGCATCACAAAAGCACCAACCCATCGCCCTGGGCTTCTTTTGCATTTCAGCCTGCAGAAGCATTTATTGAATCGGGTATTATTTACCTGTTTGCCTTAACATTCCCGGTTCATCTTATCCATATCCTGTCTTTCCTGGTTTTTATGACCCTGTATAATGTGTATGGCCACCTGGGTTTCGAATTGTTTCCCAGGGGGGCAAACAGGCACTGGCTTTTAAAATGGTTCAATACCTCTGTTAACCACAATATGCATCACCAGTATTTCAAAGGC
The DNA here is from genome assembly GCA_046070545.1 of Ferruginibacter sp. Lineage (GTDB taxonomy): Bacteria > Bacteroidota > Bacteroidia > Chitinophagales > Chitinophagaceae > Ferruginibacter. The sequence continues at coordinate 1,881 of JBJTMN010000342.1, read as the reverse complement.
AATTATGGTTTGTATTTCACCTGGTGGGACCGTATCATGAAAACAACACACCGGGAATACCATGAACGCTTTGATAAGATCAGTCATGAGAATATTCAGTTAAGAAAAACAGCCAGCCAACATGCCCTTTAACGAACTGGTAGTGTATATCACTTTTGTGGTTGGTTTTGCGCTTACGCCCGGCCCCAATATGATGCTCTATCTTACCTACACTTTTGAATATGGCCGCAAGGCAGGCTGGTCAACTGCGGCAGGCATTATGAGTTCATTCCTGGTGCATATTACGGCCATCGTATTGGGTTTAACAGCACTGTTGATGGCCATGCCACATGCCCTGGATATACTGCGTTATTGCGGTATTGCTTACCTGCTTTACCTGGCCATCAGTAATCTGAAGACAGTGCCATGGAAAACCGGGGAGGCTGCTGTTGCAGGTACCGGCCTGGGTGTTTTTTACCTCAAAGGATTTATTGGCAACCTGCTTAACCCGGGTGCAATGTTCCTGTATTTTTCTGTGCTGCCACAGTTCATTCATCCCGAAAGGGGACATGTATTGATGCAGAACCTGACACTGGGAGGCATTCAGATGTGTTGCAGTTTTATCACCAATTGTACCATAGTGTACCTGGCAGGTTTTGCAACAGAAGCATTTTTTAAAAATGAGCGAAATCAGCGCCTGGTAAGGTCTTGCATGAGTATATTTATTATCCTTTTTGCGTTAAAGATGCTTTTTATGAGATACTGAGTTACCGGAAATGGCCTGCAATGGAATAGCAAACCTTATTGTTGATGCGATGGAAAACTTCTCCGTTTATTTTGCGCAGCCTGCGCAGTTTTCTTTTGTCCAGTAACCTGCCCTCACTATCAAAATATTGTGGTTGCGGAAAGTAGGAAAGTACATAATATTTGGCATAGGAGAACAGGGATCTCAGTGCCACCGGTTTTATCGACATCAGGATCATGGTATGCTTTTTTTCATCCACATAATAATCGGAATAACTCACCCAGGCGCAGCGTATATCATGCATCTCTTTGATCAGGGTACCGATCTTAGGGGCATTCAGGTTATATGCAGCCAGTGTATCCATGATCCGGGGTTCATCGATGCGGAATTCATAAATAAAGCTTAGCGTATCTGTAATGATCTCCAGCGAAACGGTTTTAAAATCACGGTCGGTAAAACCCACATTGAATGGCCCCAGCGGGTAAAGCGCTTTATACGACTCTTCGATCCTGTCCAGTGCTTTTTCATTTTCGTAATAATATTTTGTTGAAATATTCTTAGGTGAGCAGGAAAAAAGCATGCCAGCTATGACCGGGATGATGAGTATATGTATCTTCTTATTTAGCATCCGTTTCTTTTTTGGTGAACCAGGTAATTCCAAATACAATGCGCTTGAAAAAGCCGGTCGATACCTGTATCTGGGTCTTGCGGCCATAATCCCAGTACATAAAAGTAATCACATCATTTTGCAGGCTGATCTTTTCAGCTACAATAAAATGGGTAGGTACGCCCAGTTTGATCCTGATATGATCTTTTTTATGTACCACGCGGTTATTGATAAACAACACAACAGTACCGGTACTTATCCTTTCGCTGATATAATCATACAGACTTTTTATCCTGGGCCTCATCAGGTCGGCACCGGTTGCCTCGGAATTGTAATGCAGCAATTCCCTGGTCATGCGGTTGAATTTTGCATAATTGACCGATGCCCAAAAACGGTTCTCATCGCCCGGGTCAAATTTTTTGTTGAAGAAATTGAGGTATCCCTTGTAATGATCGGCCAGGGTTAAATACCACATCTGTTCGGCCGGGTTAATATCAAGTAAGCCTTTATACTTCAGTTCCCCCGCTTCTGTTTTGATAGCAGGTGAGGG
>JBJTMN010000341.1:0-2051 GCA_046070545.1 Ferruginibacter sp. | reverse complement strand
TAAGTGGATTTTATAATTCTCCTTCTGTATGGCAGGGATCTTTTAAAAGTAAATCCATTTACAGCATAGATGCCGGTTTACAAAAAACTGTTCTTAAAGGAAAAGGCAATATAAAAATTGGGGTGGGTGATGTTTTCAATACATTAAAATTCAGGGGCGATTCTGATTTTGCAGGCCAGACAAATAAGTTTTATGGCAAACCAGAAAGCCGCCAGTTTAAACTGAACTTCACCATGCGTTTTGGCAGCACCCAGATTAAAGCTGCACGCCAGCGCAAATCAGCTATAGAGGATGAAAATAAAAGAACAGAGAACAGCGGAGGTTTGGGAGGAAGCTAATTTCGCTTACATAAAAATACAAAAGCCGCTCACTTTGAAGAGCGGCTTTTTTGTCATCGAATTGTAAACAGATGCTGCTTTGTAAAATCGTTTTAACGCTACTTTAACTGTGTTTTGTATTTTCTTAACAGCGCAGCAAATGATTTCTTTGGATATTTGTGTTGCAATAATAAAACAATAAAGATTTTCTCATAAGCAGTTAGTTTTGGTAACCGGCCCCTGTTTCTACAGGGGCTTTTTTTATGAGATAATGTGTTGCAGAAAAATGATCAGTTTGGCAAATTGAAAAGGCTGTCTACAAAATCCATCTTATCAAATACCAGCAGGTCTTCTGCCTTCTCTCCCACACCAATGAATTTAACCGGTATTTTAAACTGGTTGGCAATGGCAAGCACCACGCCACCTTTGGCTGTTCCGTCCAGTTTTGTGATCGTTAATGCAGTAACATCTGTTGCCGCCGTAAAATGTTTGGCCTGCTCCAGTGCATTTTGCCCGGTACTTCCATCCAGCACCAGCATCACTTCATGCGGTGCTTCGGGTACTACTTTCTGAATAACCCTTTTGATCTTGGTCAGTTCATCCATTAAGTATGCTTTGTTATGTAAGCGGCCTGCTGTATCTATAATGATCACATCTACATTTTTGGCAACCCCGCTGTTTACTGTATCAAAAGCAACAGCAGCCGGATCGCTTCCCATTTCTTTTTTTACAATGGGCACTCCTGCCCTTTCACTCCAGATGGTCAGCTGGTCAACTGCAGCAGCACGAAAAGTATCAGCAGCTCCCAGTAAAACAGATTTACCGGCCAGTTTAAAATTATGTGCCAGTTTACCGATTGTAGTTGTTTTACCTACACCATTCACACCAACTACCAGGATAATATGTGGCTTATGTCCGGCGGGCAGTTCGTAATTCACATAGCTGCCATCCTGGGGAGCCGAAACCAGAATATGCTGAATTTCTTCTTTTAAAATTTTATTCAGCTCGGCCGTGTTCAGGTATTTATCTTTTGCCACCCGCTTTTCGATCTGTTCAATGATCTTTACGGTGGTTTCAATGCCCACATCCGCACTAACCAGCGCATTCTCCAGGTCATCCAGTACTTCCTCGTCCACTGTACTTTTTCCGGCAATGGCTTTGGTTATTTTACTGAAGAAACCTTCCCGGGTTTTTTCCATTCCCTGGTTAAGCGTTTCCTGTTGCTGCTTTTTCCCAAAAAGTTTATCGAATAATCCCATGATGTATGATTGATACCGGCTTCTGGATTCTGGATTCTGGATATCTCCTATGATGCTAAAAGCTGGCTGGTTATTGAGCACCATCCAGTATCGAGCATTCAGTATTCAGCATCTGTCTTCCGGCCCTTCCGAAAATTAAGAAAGCTTCCCGATAAATCGAAAAGCTTCAAATATGATTATTTCACTGCATCAAAAAACTTAGCTGGCTAAATGTTCTTTGATCTTGTCTTTGTGTACGATTGCTTCTTTGAAAGTGTAAGCGCCTGTTTTAGGGCTACGTAATGTACGTATCACTTTCGTCCAGTTCTTAGCTTCTGCTGCTGCTTTCTGGTCTTTGGTTTTTATCGCTGTTTTTGCTGCTTTTGCCATGACTAATTAATTTTATAATGTGATAATATGCTAATGTGCTAATGTTTGTTAAAGGGGCCGATTAGCATATTAGCTAACCAGCAATTAGCAGATTATTTAATTTCTT
>JBJTMN010000340.1:0-2156 GCA_046070545.1 Ferruginibacter sp. | reverse complement strand
CATTGGTGGGGGCAAATACGGTAAAGGGCCCGGCATTGCTGAGCGCATCTACCAGTTCGGCTGCCTTAACCGCTGCTACCAGGGTAGTATGGTCCTTGCTGCCAATGGCTACCTGTACCACATTCTTTGCCGATGCATCATCCTTAACTCCCGATTGACCGGTGGGTGCCGTATTATCCGTGGGTGCGGATGCTGCTGCCGTATTTTGCTGTTCCCCGTTATTACATGCCACGGCTGCCAGCAGTAAAGCAGCCGCAACGGTGGTCTTTAATTGATTACTCATGATTGTTTTTTTTGGTGATGAATTTGATGGCATAAATCTATATAGGGTGTTATCAGCGTTTTATGATTGCAATCACAAATGAAGAAAACATGACAAAGGATATTTAAACCGGCTGTTTTTCAATAGGGGCACCATCTTTGTATCATTCAATCCATGATGAGAATCATCATTTTTACAGGAAGCTATCAGTAAAAGACCAGCCCCTGTATTTTAGATTTGTAAACACGATAAAACGGCTCTGTATGAAAAAGATCATCATTTCCCTGGACGGGCAGCATTTCCCCAAGGGAGCTTTTGAATTTGTAAAGCGCATCAATCTTGAAAATAAGATTCTGCTGGCCGGTGTTTTTTTAAGCCCGGTAGATTACAGCAAGCTGCTGGCCTATACCGGGCTGGAAGGCATTACCATCATGCCCGAATGGCTGGTGAAGAACGAGGATGATGTGCTGGTGAATAAAAATATTCATTTGTTTGAGGATGCCTGCGTGGCAGAAGGCATTGAATTCAGGATCCATAAGGATGTGGACCTGATGGCCATTTCTTCACTGATAGAAGAAACCCGCTTTGCCGATGTGCTGCTCATCAGCAGTGAATTGTTCTATGCCAATATATCGCGGCAGCAGCCCAATTTTTACCTGGAAGAAGTATTGAAAAGGGCCGAATGCCCGGTCATGCTGATACCCGAGCATTATGAAGAACCGGGGCAGGTGGTGCTGGCTTATGATGGCAATGAATCTTCTGTATTTGCCATCAAGCAGTTTGCCTATCTTTTTCCTGAACTGGCCAAAAAAGAGACCGTGCTGTTATCCATTATCCAGCATGAGGATGAGCTGCCTGAATACAGCCTGGTAACAGAATTGTTGTCGCGCCATTACCCCGGCTTAAAGCTGCAGACCCTGCATCTGAAAAAGAAAAAGGATTTTGCCGAATGGCTTTCAGCAAGGCCCAATAGCGTGGTGGTGATGGGGGCCTATGCCCGTTCAGGTATTTCCCAGTTGTTTAAAAAGAGTTTTGCCAATGATGTGATCCATGAAATAGCCATGCCCATTTTTATTTCACATAAATAATTTGCCATGATCTCCAAGACAGATAAGCACCAGTATTTTTTTGAAGTGGAACTATCCCGCACGGAAGGCCGCAAGGGCATACTTACTGCCAAAGATGTGACGGGCTCCATTGAAATTGCCACGGCTCCCGAATTTACAGGAGGGGTTCCGGATATCTGGACACCCGAGCATTTGTTCCTGGGCGCTGTAAGCAGCGGCTTTATGACCACCTACCTGGCCCTGGCCGATAAACGGAACCTACGGGTGGCACATATTACCTGTGCTGTCATCGGGCAGATAAACCTGTACGAAGCCCACCTGGAATTTACCACCATCAACCTCTATCCCAAAATATATATTGAATCGGAAGAAGACCGCGAGTTGGCCAATGAACTGTTATTGAGTGCCTACTCGTACTGCATCATCGCCAATTCAATTAACCCGCTGCTGGTAAATCATGGGGAGGTGCTGCTGGAAAGACCGGTACTTACCTGATACAAGCTATTGTTATTTACATTTCTTTGTTGCCAAAAAAAGCTAAGTTTGTTGCAACTGATTCGTTATGACAAAACCCGAAATAAAGTTCCTGGAAGGGCCGCAGAGCCGCTGGCTGGAGTTTAAGTTTACCGTAAAAGTATTGATAGAATTTATAAAAGGCTTTCGGGTGCTTCATTTTGTAGGGCCCTGTGTAACTGTGTTCGGCAGTGCCCGTTTCAGGGAAGGACACCCCGATTATGAAATGGCCAGGGCTTTATCGGGCAGGATCGCACAAATGGGCTTCACCATCATGACGGGCGGCGGCCCCGGCATTATGGAAGCGGCCAACC
>JBJTMN010000339.1:0-5209 GCA_046070545.1 Ferruginibacter sp. | reverse complement strand
TGCAAAAGATGTCATCAGGATGGGGCGCAACCTTACAGCCGCGCCTTCAATAGAAGCCAGGAAAACGGTTGAACCTGCCCTGTGCCTTTGTGCGGCAAACTCTACTATCAGTACCGCATTCTTCGCCAGTAAACCAATCAGCATTACCATCGATATTTGCGCAAAAATGTTATTCTCTAACCCCATCAGTTTTAAAAATAAAAACGCACCAAGAATACCGGTGGGCAGCGAAAGGAGGATGGGAAAAGGAAGCACAAAACTTTCGTATTGCGCAGCCAGCAGCAGGTACACAAAAGCAAGACAGATGAGAAAGATATAGATCGCCTGGTTTCCCTGGCCTACTTCATCTGCTGAGATACCTGCCCAGTCGATGCCAAAACCTCTTGGTAGTTTTTCTTTGGCAACTTCTTCTACCGCCTTAATGGCGGCTCCGCTGCTGTAGCCCGGTGCAGCACCGCCGCTGATCTCGGAAGAGTTGTACATATTATGCCGGGTAATTTCTGACAAGCCATATACTTTTTCCATGGACATGAATGCAGAGAAAGGAACCATCTCATCCTTATCATTTTTTACATAGAGTTTTAAGATGTCTTCCGGCAAGGCCCTGTACTGTGGCAAAGCCTGCACCATCACTTTGTACTGGCGGTCGTATTTAATGAAATTGGTTTCGTAATTACTTCCCACTAAAGTAGAAAGTGTGTTCATGGCATTGTCGATGGTTATTCCTTTTTGTTGCGCTTTATCATTATCAACCTTCAGCATGTATTGCGGGAAGCTGGCACTGTAAAAAGTGAAAACAGAACTGAGTTCTTTTCTTTTGTTCAGTTCTTTCACAAAACCATTACTTACTTCTTCCATTTTTTTATAATCGCCCGTTCCCAGTTTATCCAGCAACCTTAATTCAAAACCACCGGCAGCGCCATAACCCGGCACAGCTGGGGGCGGGAAGAATTCGATGGTAGCTCCTTTGATGTCCTTTGTTTTTTCTTCCAGCTCATCCATGATCTGTTGCATGGAATGTTTTCGTTCGCTCCAGTTCTTTAAATTGATAAGACAGGTTCCTGAATTGGATCCGGTACCTTCTGACAAGATCTCGTAACCTGCCATCGTGGAAACGGATTGAACACCATCAATTCGGGAAGCAATTCTTTGCACCTGGCTGGCCACTTCATCTGTTCTCTCAAGCGTAGAACCAGGTGGTGTAAGAATGATAGCATAGAACACACCCTGGTCCTCATTTGGAATAAAACCCGAAGGAATGGAACCACTGATCACCCAGGTACCCAGGCAAAAAAGTACCAGCGTTAAAAAAGTCAACAGCCTGAATGGAACTATGCGTGTTAACGTTCTCCGGTATCCGCCTAATAAAACATTGAACTTATTATTGAAACCATCCAGGAAACGGGTGAGGAGGTTTTTCTTTTTCTTTGAGCCATGCGGATTTTTCAGCATCATGGCGCATAAAGCCGGGGTTAGGGTTAATGCAATTACACCGGATAGAATAATAGAAGTGGCCATGGTTACAGAAAACTGACGGTAAAAAATACCAACCGGACCACCCATGAAAGCTACCGGAATGAATACGGCCGCCATTACCAGCGTTATGGCAATGATGGCACCGCTGATCTCATGCATGGCTTCTTTAGTAGCTGCTGTGGGCCCCAAAAATTTTTGTTCCATTTTGGCATGCACAGCTTCTACCACTACTATTGCATTATCTACCACAATACCAATGGCAAGCACCAATGCAAATAGCGTGATGAGGTTGAGTGTAATGCCGAAGAACTGCATGAAGAAGAATGTGCCCACCAATGAGACAGGAACAGCAATTGCGGGGATCAGCGTTGATCGCCAGTCGCCCAGGAAAACGAATACCACCAGGCTCACCAGAATAAATGCTTCAACCAGCGTATGAATTACTTTCTCAAAAGAGGCATCCAGGAATTTGGATACATCATAACTGATCTCGTAATCCATGCCTTTTGGAAAAGAAGATTGTTTGATCTCTTCCAACCGCTTCTTTACATTTTTAATAACATCGCTGGCATTGCTTCCATAGGATTGTTTGATTACAATCGCCGCAGAGGGATTGCCGTTCAGCTTTGAATACAGATCGTAGTAGGCACTTCCAAACTCAACATTGGCCACATCTTTTACCCGAAGTATCTGCCCATCGGGCGTTGATTTTAAAATGATATTTTCATAATCTTCTTTATCAGTATACCTGCCCCGGTATTTTAAAACGTATTCAAAAGCCTGCGATTGTTTACCCGAGCTTTCACCTGTTTTTCCGGGTGAAGCTTCCAGGCTTTGCTCATCCAATGCCTTCAACACTTCATCAGCCGAGATGCTGTAAGCCTGCATCCTGTCGGGCTTCAGCCAGATACGCATGGCGTATTCCTTATCACCCAGAATATCGGCAAAGCCCACGCCATCTACCTGTTTCAATTCAGACAGCAGGTTGATATCGGCGAAATTGTACAGGAAATTTCCATCCATTGTTTTGTCTTTGCTGAATACGTTCACGTACATCAGCATGTTCGATTCTTCCCTGGTAATTTTTACGCCTTCTCTTACTACAATGGGCGGTAATTTATTGATCACTGCAGCAACCATGTTCTGGATATTTACCGACGCGATATTGGGATCGGTACCGAGATTAAACACTACCTGTATGGTTGCGGTACCGTCATTGCCTGCATCGGAGGCAACATATTTTACGCCCGGTGTTCCGTTGATGGCCCGTTCAAGCGGTATCACTACGGCTTTGATCATGAGCTCACCATTGGCACCGGGATATTCTGCATTGATATTTACTTTAGGCGGAGAAACAGACGGGAACTGTGTTACGGGTAACTGGGTAAGTGCCAGAATACCTAACAGCGCTATAATTAAGGATATAACGATAGACAGTACCGGCCTTTGTATGAATTTGCTGAACATAATATTTTGTTGTGGTTAGAGGCCTATTGTTTTATTAGTTGTAATGCTGCGATCACTTTTTCGGGTTGCTGGAATTCTGCCTGTACCTTGTCATCTTCTTTAATGGTTTGAAGTCCTTCCAGTAGAATTTTGTCGGAGGGTTGCAGGCCGGTATCTACAACATACAGGTTGGGCAACCGGTGTTTGATGGTTATGCTTTTAGCCTTAACTATATTCTTTTCATCAACAACATATACAAAGGTCTTGTCCTGCAGTTCGAAGGTGGCTTTTTGTGGGATCACCAGCGCATTTTTCAGATCAACGGTCAACTGTACTTTTCCTGTTTCGCCATGTTTCAGCAGCAGGTCGGGGTTGGGAAATTTTGCACGAAAGGGAATATTACCGGTGTTTTTATCAAACTCGGCTTCAATGGTTTCTATTTTTCCTTTGTATTTAAAGGGCTCGCCGTTGGCCATCAATAAAGCCACATCATTGTGTTGTTCTTTGACTTTATAATCCAGGTATTCCGATTCGGTAACGTTAAAGTATGCGTAGATGTCACGGTTGTTTGATAAGGATGTTAACAACGTGCCTTCATCTACCAGGCTACCCACTTTAAATTTCAGCCGGTCTATGATACCGCTGAAGGGTGCTGTAACTTTTGTAAAAGACAGATTGGTTTCTGCAATGCCCAGTTCTGATTTTGCTTCATTTAGTTTAGCTATGGCCAGGGACAGCTCAGCTTTTGAGACAATGTCTTTGTCTGCCAGTGTTTGTACATTCTGCATTTCAAGTGTGGCTGTTCTTACTTTTGCCTGTGCCTGTGCCAGATCGGCTTCGTATTCTTTTGAGCGTATGGTAAAAAGTAATTGCCCGGCTGTTACCTGTTGCCCTTCATCTACTTTGATGGACTCCAAAAATCCTTTTACCCTGGCCCTGATCTCAATATTCTGAATGGACTCTATTTCTGATACATATTCTTTGGTAAAGGAAGTGTCAATCACGAGCGGGTTGGTTACGGGTACTTTCGGAATTTCTTTTCGTTCCTCTGTTTTTGTTTTACAGGCAGCGATGCTTATCAATGACAGGATGCTGATAAAAAAGGCAGTTCTTTTCATAAAAATGTTGGTTTAAGAAAACGGGTTATGCCGGCAGGGTTTGCCGACATGAACTAAAAAATAGTTTGAATAGAATTTTTTAACCAATGCCACAACGGGCATGATCAAAATGATCTGTTTTAATTTTTTGAAAAAGCCAAAGCTTGTGTAAGCAGGGTATTATAGCCTGAACTGGCGGATGAAAATAATGATAGGAGCTCCGGCGGGAACTATATGATGTTCTGAGGTTGTTATTTTCCCGGTCTTGGCATGAATGCTTTCTTTAAACTGGAAATTTGATTCCTGGAAGAAGTTTATGTTAATGCGTCTTTTGCCGGAGGATTCATTGTTGTTCTCATTGTTGCAATCATCGTTATCCAGTACCTCTCCGTCAGTGTCGTCATTATCCAGGTCGTCGTAGTCAACGCGAGGATTGTCATTGTATTTTTTTTCTTCAACAAAGATCTTATGAAAAGCAGGCTTACATACATATCCGGGCTTTATTTTGTTTGCATAATCAACAACGGAAGCGGAAGCATGCGCAGGAAGCAGCAGCGTACATAAACTATACAGGAAAGCTAATGCGCATTTCATAATGCAGGCAAATCTAAATCCCCTGTTTTGTAAACCATGTTAACGATTTGTGAACTATTTTAATTTGTTGCAGAATTGAGTAGTATTATTCCGGTTCATTTATGAATAAGGTTGAATGCCAACTAGGTTTTTCATGCCTAAAAAGATTATAAAATGCTGTTTTTTGCAGATAAGACATAAAATTGTGACGTACTTATAAAGCAAAATGCTACTTTTGCCCTCCAAATTTCTGGTCCCGTAGTTCAATGGATAGAATAGAAGTTTCCTAAACTTTAGATACAAGTTCGATTCTTGTCGGGACTACTGCAAATGCCTTCATAAACATATGAGGGCTTTTTTATGCTGCTACTGTATCAACAAAATCAACAGTAATAACTGTTCCGTTATTATTCTCAAATACTGCCTTGCCGCCCAGTTGTTTGGAGAGGTTGGTTACCAGCCGTAAGCCCATCGAGTTTTTTTGATGAAAATCATTAGACAAACCACTGCCATCATCTTTTACAATTAACTGGTAGCCGCCGCCTTTTTTGTTGATGGCAATATTGATATGGCCGTTCTCTTTGTTGGCGAAAGCGTATTTACAGGCGTTGGTGATC
>JBJTMN010000338.1:0-4920 GCA_046070545.1 Ferruginibacter sp. | reverse complement strand
TGCCACTTTTACCCGCTCTTCATTAATACTCATTTGTTCTTCTATGGCTTTAAGCTGTTGTTTCTGGTGCACTACGCCATAGTAGTTTTTAATTACATCGGCCACGGAGGTCACCATTTGGTTTTTTATATTCAGTTCGCCCAGTTTTACAAACTCATTGAGTTTATCACGGGTGGCAAACATTTTAAAGCCGTCAAAAACGGTCCAGTTAAGCTGCACAGAACCGGTGAGGTTGCTGGAACGAAGGCCGCTGCCCTGGCGTTTGGTACCATCGGCCAGCTTCTGTTTTTGATTATTGTTGTTGAACACTAAACCGGTGGTTGCATTTAACCTGGGTAAAAATGCAGCCCGTGCATAGGATTTATCCAATGCATAAGAGCTGGAATCGTTGCGCAGCAGCTGAATATCGTAATTGTTTTCAATGGTGGCAGCAATGGCCTGCTCCACCGTAAGTTTGTTTTGAGCAGACAGAGATTGGCTGAGCATGATCAGCAAAAAAATAGAACAACATATTTTAAAACAACGATTCATCTCTTATTCTGTTTTCTAACTAACAATTAATCGGCTTCTTTTTGTACATCTTCGGTATCAATCGTATTCAGTTTATCAACTGCATTGGCTTTGGCAGCCGCTTCATCCATTTCTTCCAGGGCATTTTTCTTTTTCCTGGTTGAGAGGAAGGAATACATGGCCGGTATCACAAACAAGGTTAGTATCAATGAGAACATGATGCCGCCTACGATCACGATCCCTAACGGAATGCGGCTTGTAGATGCATCGCCCAACGACAGTGCCAGTGGCAATGCGCCCAGGGCCATGGCAAGACTGGTCATCAGAATGGGCCTTAGCCTCTGTGATGCTGCAAAAGTTACTGCTTCTCTTTTCTTCATACCCTTCAGCTGGTTCTGGTTGGCAAACTCTACGATCAGGATACCATTTTTGGTAACCAGGCCTATGAGCATAATCATCCCGATCTGCGAAAATATATTCAGTGTTTGTCCGAACAGGTACAAAGACAGCACGGCTCCTGCAAGAGCCAATGGCACAGTGGTAATGATGATAATAGGGTCGATAAAACTTTCGAACTGCGCAGCCAGGATCAGGAAGATCAGGATGAGCGCCAGTATAAAAGCAAAACTGGTATTGCTGCTGCTTTCTGCAAAATCCTTGGAGGAGCCGCTAAGGGCAGTGCTGAAGCTGTCATCCAGCACCAGTTTTTTAATGCGTTCCATCTCTTTGATACCATCGCCTACGGTTTTGCCAGGAGCCAGCCCGGTTGAAATAGTAGCAGATTTATACCTGTTAAAATGATACAGGGATGGGGGAGTAGCACTCTCGGTGATGGATACTACATTTTGCAGGCTGATGAGGTTTCCCTTATTGGATCTAACATAGATCTTGTTCAGATCCGCAGGATCGTCGCGGTTTGTCCTGTCAACCTGCGCCATAACCTGGTATTGTTTACCATCCTTGATGAAATAACCCAGGCGGCGGTTGCTGAATGCAAGCTGCATGGTTTCAGAAACATCCTGTATACTTACACCCAGTTCACTTGCTTTGGCGCGGTCAATATTCAGCCGTAGTTCCGGCTTATTGAATTTCAGGTCTACATCGGCCTGTATGAGTACTTTGCTTTTAGAAACTTCTTCAAGGAACAGCGGTATTGCTTTTACCAGTTTATCAAAATTGTTATTCTGTATAACAAACTGTACCGGCTGTCCGCCACGGCGGTTAACCGATATGGTTTGCTCCTGGATTGCAAAGGCCCTGCCTTCGCTGAACCTGGAAACATTTTTGCTTACCATGTTCACAATGGAATCCTGGCTGCGTTTTCTTTCTTTGGGTTCTGTTAATACCACCCGTACAAACCCGCTGTTGGCAGATCCACCGCCGGTAAAGCCCGGTGCGGTCATACTTACTACATATTTATGGTCGGGTACAGAGTCCAATACCAGGTTGGTGATCTTATCCATGTACTTGTCCATGGCATCGTACGAAGTACCTTCCGGTGCAGTTACTGAAAGCCTGAAGCCACTCCGGTCTTCCATGGGCGCCAGTTCTGATTGCAGGTTGCGGCCAATGAACCAGATCACACAAAAACAGGCAATGATGATGGGGAATGCCATCCAGCGTACTTTCATGAAACGGGATAACGTGGACTGGTAACCATTTTCCATCCAACGGAAAAAAGGTTCTGTTTTATTATAGAACCAGGGATGCTTATGTACATCTTTTCGGGCCAGCCATACATTCAGTACAGGAGTAAGCGTTAAGGATACAAAGGCCGAGATCAGAACAGCGCCTGCAACCACAATACCAAATTCCCTGAACAGCCTGCCTACAAAGCCCTGTAAAAAAATGATCGGTAAAAAAACAACAGCCAATGTGATGGAAGTTGCGATTACGGCAAAATAAATCTCCTTGCTTCCTTCTTTTGCTGCCTGCCATTTGTTCATACCCTTCTCCATCTTTTTAAAGATGTTTTCGGTAACCACAATGCCATCATCCACCACAAGCCCGGTAGCCAGTACAATGGCAAGCAGGGTAAGCAGGTTGATGGTAAAGCCGGCCAGGTACATGATAAAGAAGGCCCCGATGAGCGATACAGGTATATCAATCAGCGGCCTGATGGCTATGATCCAGTCGCGGAAGAAAAGATAGATGATAAGTACAACCAGCACAAACGCAACGATGAGCGTTTCCTTTACTTCGGAAATGGATTTACGGATGAACTTCGTCTGGTCGTAACTGATCTCCAGTGTGATGTCTTCCGGCATATCTTTTTTGATAGCATCAAATCGTTTGAACAGTTCATCGGCAATGGCAATATTATTGGTACCGGGCTGGGGGATGGTTACGATGGCCAGCATGGGTATGGTACTTTCCTTTAAAACAGATTCTTCATTCTCGGGACCCAGTACCACATCGGCAACATCTTTTAATTTGATGTCGGCATTATTTACATTCTTTACGATCAGTTCCCTGAATTGTTCCTCGGTATTTAAGCGGCCGAATGTGCGGATGGTAAGTTCTGTTGCATCACCCGATATCTTACCGGATGGTAATTCAATATTCTCTCTTGCCAGGGCCAGCTGCACATCGCGGGGTGTAATGGAAAAGGCGTTCAGTTTATCAGGGTCCAGCCAGATGCGCATGGCATACTTTTTTTCGCCCCATATATTCACCGCACTTACCCCTGGTATGGTTTGTATGCGCTCTACAATATTGTTCTGTACAAACTCAGTAAGTTGCAGCTGGTTCTTTACCGAGCTCTGGATGACCATAAAAACAATGGGATCGCTGCTGGCATCTGCTTTGGAAACAACCGGTGGTGCATCCAGGTCAGCAGGTAATGATCGGGTTGCCTGCGAAACCTTGTCACGCACATCATTGGTTGCAGCTTCCAGGTCTACGTCCAGTTCAAATTCTACATTGATATTACAGCTGCCATTGCTGCTACTTGAAGTGATGTTCTTAATGCCGGCGATACCATTGATGGCTTTTTCAAGCGGCTCTGTTATCTGCGATTCGATAATATCTGAATTGGCACCCGGATAAGAGGCCCGTACATTGATATTGGGAGGATCAATGGCAGGATAATCCCTTACACCCAGGAATTTGTAGCCGATCAACCCGAATAAAATGATGATTAAGTTGAGTACGATGGCCAGCACCGGCCTGCGTAAACTTAATTCAGATATATTCACAGTTCTTATTTTATTTAGTTTGAAATAATCTTGTTTACCTGGATCTTAGCCCCGGGTTTTGCTGTCAGCAACCCGGTTACCAGGATCGTATCGCCGGCTTTTAGTCCGCTGGTAATTTCTACCCTGGCCGAATCCCTGAAACCCAGTGTTACCACTTCCATAGAAGCCATACCATTTTTCAGAAGGATCACTTTTTTATTTCGGGCATCGGGAATTACAGATTGCGTAGGTATCATCAGGGCATTGTTATTATCGCCCAGCGGCACTTTCACTTTTGCAAATGCCCCTGCTATCAGCTGGTTGCCGGGTTTTGATACATTGGCAATGATACGAAGGCCACGGTTTTCCTGCGAAATGATATTTTCAGTAGCAGAAACCACCGCATGATAAATTTCACTGTTTCCTTCAATGGTAAAATCCACCGAAGCCCCGGGTTTCATTTTATTGCCATATTGTTCGGGGACAGTAAAATCAAGTTTTAGCTGGCTTACCCTGCGCAAGGTAGCTACCAGGGTCTGGGGCGATATAAAAGCTCCTTTTGTGATAGTAGTGATCCCTATTTTACCGCTAAAGGGTGCCCGCAGGGTAGTTTTTGAAATGCTGGTACGAACGATCTCCATATCTGCCCTGATCGTATTCACACCCAGCACCTGCATATCGTATTCCTGCTGGCTTACACCACCTATTTTCAGCAAGGCTTCATACCGTGCCGTGGTTTGTTGTGCTGTTTTAAGCTGTATATTCAGTTTTTGTAACTGTGCCTGCAGGTCGCCATCATATAATTTCAGTAAGGTGCTGCCCTGGCTTACATAACTGCCTTCTCTAAAAAATACGCCGGTAACCCTGCCGCTTACATCGGGATGCAGTTCAACTTCTTCTGCAGCAGCCAGGCTGCCGGAAACTTCAAGATCCTGCGAAAGCAGGCTGGGGGCAACTACATATACATCTGCTTTCACCGGAGGTTTTTTTGCCGGCTGCATATCAGCTTTTTTATCTTCTTTACCCGAATTGCAGGAAGTTACAGAAAGAGATAATAATATAAGCAGTGTGCAGATTGGTTTCATTTGTAATATACTATAGTGATTGATTTAGACGATCTTATAACAAAAAACTGTCGGCTAAGTTCCTGAATAATAGCGACAATGGTAAAAAAAAGGTATTAACGGACATAATACAGGATAAATCCGATTATGATCCTGCTATTACCTTCACG
>JBJTMN010000337.1:0-5063 GCA_046070545.1 Ferruginibacter sp. | reverse complement strand
ATAAAATACTGTTACCATGCTCCCAGTTACCGGCATCTGTAATATTGTAGTACTCCGAAAACAGTTTTGCGCCATCTCCCAGAACATCATCTACTTCTTCTTTTGTCCACACATAAAATTTCCCTTCCACACCTTCACTGTCGGCATCCAGCGATGCATAAAATGCACCTTCAGGTGATGTGAGTTCCTGCCTGATAAAATCAAGTGTCTCATATACTGTTTTTTTATACAAGGGTTCTTTGGTAGCCTGATACGCCTGTGCATACAAGGTTACTAATTGTGCATTATCGTACAGCATTTTTTCAAAATGCGGTACATGCCAGCTGGCATCGGTTGAGTAACGGGCAAAGCCACCCTGCAGGTGATCATAAATTCCGCCCAGTGCCATAGTATCCAAAGTAACCGTTAAAGCTTTTAACGCTTCTTCGTTACTGCTTAAGTAATGATAATGCAACAGGTAAGCCCAGGCTGATGGCATAGGAAATTTAGGAGCCCTGTTCTCTCCTCCTCTGGTAAAATCAATATTTGGTTTCCAGGTTTCAAATTGTTTATCCAGGTCTTCAATTGAAAAAGCTTTTTTGCCACCTTTAAAAGTTACATGCTCTGTTGCATGTATTCCTTTGGTAACCTGTTCGGCACTTTTAAGCAAAGCATCGGGCTGCTTTTGCTGCATATCTGCAAAATAGGCAAGCATATTCATCCATTTGTCTTTTGGAAAATACGTGCCGGCATAAAAAGGCCTTCCATCAGGCAATGCAATGGCATTCAACGGCCAGCCGCCCCGTCCGGTTATCAGTTGTGCAGCGGTCATATACACCTGGTCCACATCGGGCCTTTCCTCACGGTCAACTTTTATACAAATAAAATTTTCATTCATGATCTGTGCCACTGCTGCATCTTCAAAACTTTCATGTTCCATCACATGGCACCAATGGCAGGCAGCATAACCGATGCTGATGATGAGCATTTTATTTTCTGTCTTTGCCTTTAGTAAAGCCTTATCTCCCCAGGGATACCAGTTAACCGGGTTATGTGCATGTTGCAGTAAATAAGGGCTGCTTTCATGGATCAGTTCATTGGTATATTCCGGATTTTTGTTCATCAGTATTTATAAATGGTGAGGAATGATATTCTGGTTTTAAAGTTAGCGATTGCTGCAATAAAAAGCAGCATCCAAAACCAGATGCTGCTTAAAACATTATGTGGATGATGCTATTTTACTTTTGGCACTTTATTGATCACATACTTACCAAACTCTATAAGCTGTGCCGGGTTTATATAGCCTTCAGACATGGAAACAGATTTCTGATCAGCATCCATAATGAGCAAGGTTGGGTATGCTGCTATCTGGTACTTTTGAGCAAAGGCAATTCCATCACCTTTTTCCATATCCAGTGCTATATTTATAAAATGTTTGTTGAAAAATTCGCCGGCAGCTTTATCGGTAAATGTATTTTCCTTTAACATTCTGCAGGGACCACACCAGGATGTATAGGCATCAATAAAGATCATTTTCTTTTGTTTCCTGGCTTCGGCTACTGCCTTTGCCCAGTTTTCTTCTATGAATTGAATACCTGTTTCTGCTTTTTTGTGCTCAGCAGGATTGCTGTTCAGTTTTTTTGCAGCCGGTACAAAAGCAACGATCAAAATAACAGCTGACACCAGCAGGAATGAAAGGCCTAATCTATGCTTCATAATAACTTAATTAAATGCAAGTTCCGTTTTTCATGTTAAACCTCAGGAGGTTTAACATTTACTTAAATTCATGTAAAACTAATTCAGTTTTTATAAATGAAAAAATGCCGTATACAGTAACAGGGATCATCTCCCAAAATCATCCTGCAACCTTACAATATCATCCTCATCTGATGGATTTGCCGCATCGGTATGTTGCCAGATTTCAGCCACAATTCCCCAGTCATCCAGACCTATTAAACGATGCCTTTGCCCCTGCGCAAGTTTTATTTTATCACCACTATCAAGAACATACTTCTCTTCTTCTTCATTACTGTGGCTTGTGGCAACCGCCACCTTGCCATCTATGCATCTCCATATTTCTGCCCGGCGGTGATGGTATTGCCAGCTCAATCTTTTATGTGGTGCCACCATTAAAATCTTAGGACTGAGCTTGTCAGATAGTTTTAATCTTTCAAAATCCTCTTCAGGAAAAAAATATTTGGTAAAACTGGCTGCCTGTGCCTCATCAATCACGTAAAAACCTCCCCAGGGCCGCTCCAGGTCTTGTGTTACAATTGTAAACTTCAACTGCTTTAACAATGCAGCTGCATGTTCAAATGCTTTTACATCATGTTTCATAATCCGGTATTTCTATTTTCTTTTTTCAATATCAAATACAACTTCGCTTATAACATTTTCCAGCTTGCAGATCATCTTTGCAAGCTGCCCCGCTTCCTGAAGTTCTGCTGCATGAAGTTCAATATTACGAATATCCTGTTTAATGGAAACAATACCCATACTGTCGATAGAAGGTTTGATGCGATGTGCTGCTGATTTAACCTTTGCCAGGTCTCCTGTTGCAAACGCCTGTTTGATCTCGTCAACAGCCGCGGGAGCCTGGTCAACAAAAAGCTGTAGCATTTTTTTCATGAATGTCTCATTCCCTTTTGCAATTTCATTTAATGCGGAAAGTTCATATAACGAAGAGACCTTATTATTTACAACAACAGGATCTTTTCCTGTTGTTTGCACCGGATTACTGCCAATCCAGCGTGATACGATCTGGATCAACTGGCTTTCTTCAAAAGGTTTGGAAAGATAATCATTCATACCTGCGGTAAGGCATTTTTCATTTTCGCCGCGGATGGCATTGGCCGTGAGTGCAATAACCGGAACCAACGATTTAAGGTCACTACGAATAACAGATGTCGCTTCCAGCCCGTCCATCACAGGCATCTGTATATCCATGAGTACCAGGTCGAAGTCCTGTTCACGCAACAAGACAGTTGCTTCTGCTCCATTAACAGCTTCTGTGATCACTACCCCATATTCCTGTAAGATAGTGGTGGCCACCAGGCGGTTCATCTCATTATCATCAACCACCAGTACTTTTTTGCTGCGCAGTACATCCGTATTGGCTGAAGAAATATTTTTCTGAGGCATGTCTGTTTCTGTGCCTTTTTCAAAAGTGAATTGTATGCTGATGACTGTTCCTTTTCCTTTTTCGCTTACTACTTTTATTTCTCCGCCCATCAGGTCTACCAGCTCCTTGGTAATACTCATTCCCAGACCCGTTCCGCCAAACCTGCGTGCTACCGATTCATCCTCCTGCCTGAATTTTTGAAACAGGTTTTTTACAAAATCAGCGTCCATACCAATACCCGTATCTTTTACAGTTATTTTTACCTGCTGTGCCGCTTCCGTTTGGTTAATCACCTCGCAGGTAATATCAACTGTTCCGGTTTCAGTAAACTTAATTGAATTTGAAACAAGATTTAACATTACCTGGTTTATGCGGTGCGGATCGCCAATAAGTATAGGCGAGAGCCGTGCATCACAAAATGAATTAGTGAGCTGCAATCCTTTTTCTTCGGCTTTGTGGTTCATTACCTGCATTACCATACCCACAACCATTTTGGCTTCAAAGCCTATTTTTTCCAGGGCAAGTTTCCCTGCCTCCAGTTTGGAAAGATCCAGTATATCGTTAATGATGATCAACAGGTTTTCTGATGCGGCCGTTATGGTATCCAGGTAACTATGTTGCCTTTCGTCTAATGATGTTTTCTGTAATTGGCGGCTCATACCCATAATTGCATTCATGGGTGTACGTATCTCGTGGCTCATGTTTGCAAGGAAGTTCTGTTTTGTCTGCACCATTTCTTCAGTTACTTTTTTGGCAACCTTCAGTTCTTTTTCTGCCAGGATCCTGTCTGTAATATCCACTGCAAAAGCAATCACATAAGGTTCTTTTCCATCTTCTTCTTTCAGGAAATTATTATACAGCGTATAAATAACATGGCCGTTTTTATGTAATACCCTGAAAATTCCGTTTGACTGCTTTTCTTCTTTTATTTTCCCGAGATATTGTTCTTCAAAAAGCAGTTTATCTTCTTCAGGAATAAATTCTTTCAGCGAATGGCCGATCATTTCTTCATCTGCATAACCATAAATTTTTCCAACCACCGGGTTTACCGTAATGAATTTACCATCCATATCGTGTGTGGTAATAATAGCAAGGCTATTATCAATAACATCGCGGTATCTTTTTTCGCTTTGTTCAATTTGCTGCTGAATATTTTTGATATTGGTTATATCCAGGCCGTACCCTATTACCAGGCTTACTTCATTGTTCTTATCCAGTACGGGAAACAAATTGCGCATTATATATTTAGCAGAACCATCAGGCAAAATTAATTCTTCCTCCCAGTGTTTTAGTTTTTTAGATTCAATTACCCTCTTAAAAACCTTTCGTCTTTCTTCAACCAGCGAGAATGGTTTGTTGCGGTAAGTCACATAATCCTCGTCGGTTTTACCAACCATCCATTTTCTTAGTTCAGCATCTTTAATGGCTATAGGATTTAAATACAGGTAACGGTGTTTACTGTCGAACACAGCAATATCTGACGGGATATTGTCGAGGATCTCTTCATAGAACTTACGCTGTTCATCCAGCTTTTTGTCGGCATTTATTTTTTCAGTTATTTCCTGGTATACCCAAAGATGGCCATCGTAACGGCCATCATTCCAGATTGGAATAAAGTCCCTTTCAAAAAAACGCCCATCTACCAGTTGCAATTTATCGCCGGTTACGGTTTTACAGTCTTCTAAAATTTTATTGATGCCGGTAATAAATCCATCGGGGTCAATAAAAAAATGTTTTGATTGTTCGGCTGAATTTGAGCAGTCCATGCCAATCAATTGTGCAGGATCTGACTGTATATTAAACATATCGCAAAACTGCCTGTTCGCCAGTTTAACTGTTCTGTTATCACTTTCAAGTAAAACACCTGCATGCAGGTTTGCTATTAAAGAAGACAGTCGTGTTGCGGTTGCCTCGAGCTCTTTTTCATTTTCTTTTTGCTGTGTAATATCAGAATGTGTTCCGA
>JBJTMN010000336.1:0-2325 GCA_046070545.1 Ferruginibacter sp. | reverse complement strand
AGTGTATGTGTGGTGTATGATATTATGTTTATTGTTCCACATGATGCCGCTTGCACCCAATGCATTTACCGAAAAAGCTGCGATCTTATTCCAGATCCTGCTTTTGCTGAAACTACCGTGGCCGCCATCATGCATGACGTTAAAACCAATGGCTGCCGTTAAACCACCCATCGCAAAGCATTCCAGTATGGCGATCCAGTTCTGGGGAGTAAAGAACATCACATGTACGTAAAGCGCCACATAAAGTGTCCACAATAAAACTGCTTTAAAGTACAGGCTGAAATCACCGTGCGCAGGGGTCTTTGATTCTGCAAAATAGTTTGCTACCCTTCTTTTAAGTTCCTGGTGAAAGGTAGATTTCTGTATGTTTGAAAATTTAGGCGTTGCCATGCTTGAATATTTGAATTTTAAATTAAGTATTTTCTTTTATAAACGGATCGAAATTTTTAAACCCGATCATTTTTTCTGTGATAAAACCTTCTGCATATTTTACCCCGATCATCTTGCCAAACCATTTATGCCTGTAAACAACACTGTCTAAAAAATCGGGTGAAGAGATATAGGTTTGTGGCTCATCCAGGTCGGTATTGTCTGCAGGATGCTGTGCATGAAACTGGGTTTTATATGCCTTGATCGCTTCTATCTTCTGTTCAAAAACGTCCGTGATATCCAGTACAAAATCAGGCTTCAGGAATCGGTCCTGGATATACCTGAAAACATATTTGGGCCTCCAGGCCTGTTGTAATGAACCATTCAGTTCAGTTTCTATCTTCATCAGCCCGGAAAGAAATGCAGCATCGGCTACCAGTTTGGAAGATTTACCATGATCAGGGTGTCTGTCTTCCGGGGCATTGCACAAAATTATTTCGGGTTGATAGGTCCTGATACTGCTGATGATCTTCCGTTGATGCGCTTCATCATTCTGTAAAAAACCGTCAGCCATTTCCAGGTTCTCTCTCACATCCACACCCAAGATCCTGGCAGCTTCAGCAGCTTCAGCTTTGCGGGTTGCTGCCGTGCCCCTGGTTCCTAACTCACCCTGTGTTAAATCAATGATGCCAGTCTTTTTTCCGTTCTTTTGTTCAACCAGCAAAGCTCCTGCACAACTTAATTCCACATCATCCGGATGAACTCCAAAGGCGAGTATATCTAACTTCATACTTCTTTTGTAAATTTCTGGATGCAATTTAAATCATTTAGGCCAATAAGCTTGTAGAATTGATATGACAAGGACATGTTTTACGTGCTTATTAACACAAACCGGGGGGAAGTGTGAAAATATAACATACTAAACAGGTGAATGTTCGATGTGTGGGCAAAACTGAGCAGCGATCCGTTACATCTGCTGCCGGTAAACTGCATAGCTGTATCCATACGTGCGGCATACTTCTCTCAGTATCATTTCAATTTCATAATCATCACCAAAAGCATCATACGGTTGTTTAAGGTTGCTGCTGAAGAAGAATGCAACCGTTTGATACAGGCGTGCAGTGAGGCCACCTTTGTATTCCTTGATAATGTCGTAGCAGTTGTTACCGGTCTGGCGGTTTATCAGTTTCATTAAAACCTTGCCCTGGTATATGGATAAATTACTGAGCGGATCAGTAAATTCTTTCTTCAGTTCCTTTTCCCTTGATTTGATATAGTCTTTCCGGGCAGATTTATCCTGAACGCCGGCCAGTACGCTATTCATCTCATTTAATATTATCCCCGACTTCAGGGCATAAGGGTAAGTAACAATAATGGCATTACGCAGGCGGGTCATTTTTGCACGCATTTCCATATTGGCATTGGCTACCCTGGCAAATACATCTACCGCATAGAGTGTTTTGGCTTCAATGGTATCGCCGTTGTAAACAACGGCATAGGTTTTCAGGGTGTCGTTAATACCGGTTTGTGCATGCACGGGAGTTTTGCCCGCAGTAAAAATTACCAGGAGCAGTATTGCTTTATAGAGATTATATTTTTGGCAATGCAGCCTGCGCATACTGTAAATTTACAATGTAGACCTATATTTATATCATAATGATGCTTAAGGTAACCTTAAAATTCAGTTTTTATTGTGTTATTATTTTATGTTGCGGATGCTCCGGGGCCGATAAGCAGCAGCCGGAACTTGAAATTCAGCGTGTTCGGGATTCTGTTTCTGAGGCCAGGATAGATTCGGCCTACGCCGCAATAAAAAAGCAGTGCGATACCCTGATGGTTTACCAGGGGCACAGCATCAACCCGAAAGACTGAAGCAGCAGATGCAGCCAGGATATTAGGTGTGGATGTGAGAGCAAATTTAGAAATGGCTGACGGTTTTTTACAGAATGATGAAGC
>JBJTMN010000335.1:0-2250 GCA_046070545.1 Ferruginibacter sp. | reverse complement strand
ATTTTTCACGAAAAGCATTCACGGTTCCATCTGCTTCCAGGTCCATGCCACCAAACCGGGCATCGGGCTGCACTGATGTAAGTGTTACAATTTTATTATTTGCTTTATGAAATGCGATCAGCGCATCGATGTTCACATCACTGACACCATCGCCGTAAGTGAGCATGAAATCTTCGTTGCCCAGGTATTTTTTTACCTGTTGCAGCCTTCCTGCTGTTTTGGTATTTAAGCCGGTTTCAACCAGCGTAACTTTAAAAGACTCCGAACGGGTGCCCAGGATCTCCATATGATTATTCTCCAGGTCGATCTTAATATCGGAATTGTGCAAAAAATAATTCATGAAATATTCCTTGATCACATAACCTTTATAACCCAGGCAAATGATGAAATCGTTAAACCCATAATGGCTGTATATTTTCATGATATGCCATAAAATAGGTTTGCCACCTATTTCTACCATGGGTTTGGGGCGTACGTCTGTTTCTTCCGATATACGTGTACCTAAACCGCCTGCAAATAATACAACCTTCATGATCAGTTTTTTAATTTGCGCAAAAATAAAGCATTTGCCTCTTTCATCCGGTCATCCAGCTTAAATTTCAGAAAATGGTTGTAATAGCTTTCCAGGTTAAAATAATCCACCGGGTTTTGTTCCAGCACCTCCTGTAAATGCATAAAGCCAAATGCATTTGCTTCGTTGAATGCAGCTATAAAGGAATCGGGCAATTGCTTGTTACTTACCCATGCAGCAAAAACAAAGGGGAGTCCGGTCATTTCTTTCCAGGCAAGGCCAAGGTCATAAATATGGGAAGAAAACTGCCTTTGTACCAGTGCCCTGTCGCCAATCACCAGCCCGGCAATATTTCCCTTAATGTCTTTTTCAAAATTGCCTGAGCCGGCAACCAGTTTTGGAGATATATTCCAATGCTCTTTCAGCAATATTTTCAGCAGTGCCACAGAACTTCTGCTCTGGTAATCGAGTATAATGGTCTCGATCTCATTCAACGGTACTTCACTGAACAGGCAAACACTGGCCACTTCACCATCGCAGCCAATGCAATAATCAGATATGATATGATGTTCCTTTAACTGCGGAATTACAGCAACCGGCACCAGCCCTACATCAATCTCATCATTCATTAAAAGCGAAGCTATATTGGAAGGATAATCTATCAGTAGTTCAACCGCATCATTCATTTTTCCCTGCTCAAAGCCATATATCAGCGGTTTGGTATTTAAATAACTAACAGCACCAACCTTTATCTTGTGTATCAATTAACGTATTTTTGCCGCAAATTTACAGCATCATCATGGATTTAAATCAACTTACTGCCATCTCTCCCGTCGACGGCCGTTACCGCAAACAGTTACAGCACCTGGGAGGCTATTTCAGCGAATATGCCCTGATCAAATACCGGGTCATTGTAGAAGTTGAATATTTCCTGTTCCTGGCAGATAAAAAATTCTTTAAGCTGGATACCAAAACCAGGCAACAGTTACGAAAAGTGGCTGAAGAATTTTCACTGGAGGACGCTGCTGAGATCAAGAAGACAGAAACCGTTACCAACCATGATGTGAAAGCAGTGGAATATTTTATCAAGCAGGTACTGGATAATTGTAATGCCGGCCACCTGAAAGAGTGGATCCATTTTGGATTGACATCGCAGGATATCAACAATACCGCCATTCCATTACTTTGGAAGAACAGCATTGAACTGGAATACCTGCCTGCTGTGATCAACCTGCAGCACACTATTGGCAAACTGGCAGTTGCCTGGAAAGATATACCGATGCTGGCCCGAACACATGGGCAACCTGCCAGTCCAACCCGTTTAGGAAAAGAAATGATGGTTTTTGTGGAAAGGCTGGAAAACCAGATACAGCTTTTCAGCTATATTCCTTTTACAGCAAAATTCGGAGGAGCTACCGGTAATTTTAATGCGCATCACGTGGCATTTCCCAGACATAACTGGGTAAAGTTTGCCAATGATTTTTTAGAGAACAGGCTTAGCCTGCAACGTCAGCAGTACACTACCCAGATAGAACATTTTGATACACTGGCTGCCCATTTTGATGCCATTAAACGCATCAATACGATCCTCATTGATTTTTGCAGGGATATGTGGGCCTATATCAGCATGGATTATTTTAAACAGCAAACCAAAAAGGGAGAAATAGGCAGCAGCGCCATGCCACATAAAGTAAACCCCATTGATTTTGAAAATGCAGAAGGCAACCTGGGTATTGCAA
>JBJTMN010000334.1:0-2373 GCA_046070545.1 Ferruginibacter sp. | reverse complement strand
TGTGATTCGTTTTGATATCCCTGTTTTTAGATTTAACTGGTACAGGTTTTTTGTAATGGGCGATTCCTCTGTGGATACATAAAATAAATTCTCTCCTTTTGCATCAAAACCTTTTACTTCTGTTACTTCCCAATTGCCTTTGGTTAATTGTTTTACCAAATTTCCGTTTTCATCATACAGGTACAAATGATTCCAGCCATCCCGATTACTTTGCCAGATGAATTGTCCTGTAATATTTTTTAGTGGCAGCATTGGAACGAGTGGTTCCACATATTTTTCATCCTTTTCTTCAAGAAGAGTTTTAATAAAAGTGCCTGTTGCGGCATCATATTGATTCAACTTCATGTCATTTTGCGCTCTGTTGAGCACAGCTACGTACACAAACCTGTCATTAGGGCTCCAGGCAATATTGGTGAGATATTGTTCTGCCGGTTCGCCGGTCTTTAAATAAACCGTAGTTTTCGTTTCTGCATTGTAAACACCTACTGTAACCTGGTGGCTTTTATCCCCGGCCATCGGGTATTTTATATTTTCATTTTTAGCAGGGTGCTGGCTCCAGTCAATGATCGGGTAATCGGTAACCATACTTTGATCCATCCTGTAAAAGGCCAGCAGCTTCCCGTTGTTGCTCCAGAATATCCCTTTGCTGATACCAAACTCATCGCGGTGAACAGAAGATGCATACACAATATCCCTGCTGCCATCTGTAGTTACCTGGTTGCGCTGATCATTACCCTGTGCTACAAATAAATTATCATTATCCAGGTAAGCGATATAACCGGCTGTACTTTCTTCTGTATTTGTTTTATCATTATAAAATTTAAGGATAATTTGCTTTATTTTTCCATCAGCAGGATTTAATGAAACTTTATTTCCATCAATCTTAAATATCCATTCTGCAGTTTTATTGAATTGAATGGCAGGCATGGCTTTCAGTTCTGCATATCCTGCAGCTTTTACTTTTTCATTCAATTGGGCCAGGGTAAGAAAAGTCGTTTCTTCTTTTGATACAAGATTGCCTTTTACCCAGACATCTGCATCATTTACTTTTTTAAGATACACATAATCACTGGTACCATATATGAATTGAAGTTGTTTAAGGTTTTCCGGCGCAAGCGTGGTCCTGTTTTTTACCATAGCATCTTCCATGGTAAGCATTTTATTTTGCGCAAAGACTGATAATGGCAGGAGAAAAATTAAAAGGGAAACGATCTTTTTCATTGAACTTTATTTAGAAGACAAATGTATAATTAATGGATAACAAAAACGCCGGTCTTGAAAACCGGCGTTTGAATAATACTACTATCAGTAATCAATTCCTCAACGGCTTACCGGTTTTCAGGATCGATTGAATTCTTTCCAGCGTTTTTTTCTCTCCCGTCAAACTTAAGAATGCCTCCCTTTCCAGGTCAAGCAAATATTGCTCACTCACCAAAGTTGGTTCACTCAGGTCACCGCCGCACATTACATAAGCCAGTTTTTTGCCCACCGTTACATCATGATCGGTTGCATATTTGCCACGCCACATACCGTTGATACCGGCATGCATAGCACCCAGCATAGAGCGCCCCAGCACTTTAATATCGGTACGCTGCACCGGCATTACATAACCATCTTCATACAATTCAATCACAGCCTGTTTGGCTTCTGCAATTCTACGGCCCTGGTTAATGCTTACCACATCCTGTCCATGCCTGTAAATGCCCAGGTCAAATGCTTCGTAAGCCGAGGTAGCAACTTTTGCAGTGGCAATGGTTAAGAAACGGTTTTGCAGGGGAATGGTTTCAGGCTCACCGGCATGTACTTCATCCGATGCCCGTAAAACAAATTCCTTGGTACCACCACCGCCGGGAATTACACCAATACCTACTTCTACCAAACCGGTATATGTTTCTGCAGCAGGAATTACCCTGTCGGCATGTAAGCTCATTTCGCAGCCACCACCCAGTGCTAAACCATGCGGAGCCAGTACAACAGGAATCCCTGAATACCGAACCCTCATCATGGTGTTCTGGAATTGGCGTATCGCCATATCAATTTCATCATAATCCTGTTCAATGGCCATCATGAATATCATGGCTACGTTGGCTCCGGCACTGAAGTTGGCGCCATCATTGGCAATTACCAATCCTTTGTATTTATCTTCTGCCAAAGCAATGGAACGCTGAATACCTTCCAATACTTCGCCACCAATACTTCCCATCTTGGTATACCATTCAAGCCCCAGTACATCATTACCCAGATGGTATGTACGACAAGCTGAATTTTTCCAGATGGTCTCGTTCTCAAAATTCTTCATTACAATGAAGGCATCGGCGCCCGGCATTGTTTTGTAGGATTTAGAACTTACATCATAGCAGAGCCTTTTTCCAT
>JBJTMN010000333.1:0-3392 GCA_046070545.1 Ferruginibacter sp. | reverse complement strand
TGGGCCAGGGTTGATTTGCCTGAGCCTGTCCGCCCTACCACCGCGATCTTTTCGCCCTTATTGATCTGCAGTGTAAAATCCTTTAAAGCATTGATGCCGGTATGCGGATACACAAAATCTACGTTGTTAAGACTAATATTCCCTTCCAGAGAACTTCTTACAGGGTCTTTTTCATTTTTTATGCCCGGTTCGGTATGCAAAAATTCGTTGATCCTTCTTTGGGATGTAGCCGCACGCTGGGTCATGCTGGCTGTCCACCCGATGGCACTCACCGGGAAGGTAAGCATCTGGATATACATTACAAACTCAGCAATTCTGCCTACGCTTGCATCCGGAACCTGGTTAACCACATCCAGGGCACCAACCATAATGGTGATGAGGGTGCTTAGCCCGATGAGCAAAGCCATGCTGGGAAAATAGATCGCTTCTGTTTTTGCCAGGCTCAATGCATTATCACGATAAGCTTCGCTGTTCTTTTTGAAAAAGCCCATCATGGCTTTTTCCTGTACAAATGATTTGATGACCCGGATACCGGAATAGGATTCCTGGGCATTGGTAGTAAGATCGCTCAGTAATGACTGGATGCGCTCACTTTTTTTGTTGATGATGGTATTTACAAAATAGATGGTAATGGCCAGCACAGGTAATGGAGCCAGGGCAACGAGTGTTAATTTGGGACTGGCCTTCAGCATGAAAAAAATGCTGAAAGCCAATACGGCGGCCAGGTTGATGAAGTACATGAGTGCCGGCCCGGTGTACATGCGTACCTTGCTTACATCATCTGCTATCCGGTTCATCAGGTCGCCGGTGCTGTGGGTCTTATAAAAATTGGTATCCAGTTTCTGGTAGTGGGTAAAAATCTCGTTCTTCTGATCGTACTCAATATGACGGCTCATTACGATAATGGTTTGCCTCATCAGGAACATGAAAAAGCCACTGATGATGGCGATCACAAATAAAGTGATTCCGGCATAGAGTATTTTCCTGGATGGGTTCTTGTCAAACTGGTTGATGACCTGCCTTACGGTAATGTCGTAATTCTTCTCCCCTTTTTTTAAGTCAGTTCCTTTATGTGCCGGCGATTTGATGGACTCTACAACCGTATTCACTACGTATCCGGTAAGTTGTGGTGATAATATGCGGAAATAATTGGTAAGAACCACAAATACAAAACCCAGCATAAAATGCCAGCGGTATTTCCAGAAATATTTATTGAGGGAGGAAAGATGTTTCATTGATGACACAAAGGTAAAATAAAACCCGTCGAAAATACGGAAGCTACTGCATGAGTTTGAAAAGTTGTCAGGTTGAGCTTGTCGAAACCGGTGCTATACAAAAGATAACCCGTCTTCGACAAGCTCAGACTGACAACAATAGTGGTAAACAAATTTCCCGTGCTTATTTCTTCTTTAACACCACTTTTGCCTGGCTTAGTTTATAGGCCGGCTCCAGGAAAGCGATATAGTTGGGCCATGCTTCTTTTTTATCAAATGTGTTCTTATAGATCTTACGGGTGGTGATGGTTAACTTATTGCCGGCAACTGCAGCTGTACTTATAAAACTGCCGCTTGCATTATCAACGTTTACGTTCAGATCCTGCAGGCCATCTACGGTATAGCCTTCGGGCACATTTACATTGATGGTATTTTCAATGGTGATCGCAGAAGGTATCCAGATATCTGTCTTTCTTTCCTTCAGTTCATTGGGCTCCAGTTTCAGCTGCCCTCCTATCAGTTTACCTGCTTCAAAAATATAATTCTTACCGGCCTTGCTGATCAGTTTTTTAAGGCTGAACTTTTCTTTGTATTTCAGCATGGCCGAATCGCCGGTTCGTCCATCCTGCAATAATTCAAAATCGTTGTACTTATCTATATCCAGCTCATCTTCTTTGATCATCTTTTCAAAAAGATCTTTACGTTCTTTCACCTGTTCATCCTTATCGGGGTAATCATATGTTTTACTAACGGGTGCAGGGCTCTCGCCTTTCTTACCCTTTGCCAAAGGTTCGGCATAATATTTTTCAAAGTCCTTGTTCAGGTAATCTCTGTCCAGGTTGGCCTTGCCTATCACATCTGCCTTTTGAGATCCAGTTAGTGAACTGGTGCGCTCCACATTGATGATGTCCATGGCGTCGGTAAAGTTCACAGTATATTCCTGCCGCTCCAGGTTGGCAGCAGCGGGTGTTGCTGGTACACTAACTTTGTAATAACTGTCGGGCTCATCGTAGCGGATGCTAAGCCCTTCGGCATTCTCGAGGTAGTTATGGGGTGTACCGAATGCGTCAAAATTATTAAGGGCTTCCAGGAAATAAGCTTTTTCTTTCAGCTTCACCCGCATTACAAAGTCAAGCTCTTCCATAAAAATAGCATCACGCCAGCCACCCAGTTTACGGGGTACATACACAAACAGTTCCGATTCTATTCCCTGTGTTTTAAGTGCACTGCGATAGGCTGTGCAGAACGTAACGGCATTCATCCGTATCTCATCTTCTTTCTCTTCTTTCTTGCCTTCATCTTTGGCTTCGGCCTTTAATATTTTTTTGTAGAGTTTTTTACCGGTAAAATATTTTTCCAGGTCGGAATGAACGGGCCCTTTGTAATACATTTCCAGGAATACCTTGCGCAGGCAGTAATAGGTTTCTTTGGCAACGTCCACATCTGTTTTTAAAACACCATCTTCTTTCTTTTTAAGGATGTACTGCGTAGTGTAGGCAACCATGGATGAAACAACGGTTGTGTTATACATGGCAGCTCCTGCATAAGCCCTGTATACATTTTCATAATCAAGTCCCGAGCGGTCAACCGTGGCTTCTCCCAGGGTTCTGTCACCGGGATCGTAATCCAAAAACACGACCCTGAACTTTACGCTGGGTGTGTTACGCAGCTCGTAACTCCAACGTTCATCATCCGATTTTTCACGGTCTTTATCCAGGAAATAATAACTGAGATAGGTTTCCCTTTCGCCATATACAGATGCCTTGGGATCGAATTTTAAATTGGGTGCACCATTGTAACTGCGGTATTTCACCTTCATACCGTTGGCCATGGTAAAGCGGTATTGCTGGTAGAGTGTAGGATAATTGTTTGACAGGGAAAATATGAACGGGGTAAAGTTGATGCCTTCGGTTTTCATATCCCAGTCCAGGGTTGAGTTAATGGTATAATCTACAATATCTCCGATCTCCAGGTCGGGGATGGCAATTTTCATAGACTTCACTTTGAGCTTGAAATAAATGGGCTTATAGATATCGGGCACATCCTGCTCCTCTTCAATAGCACTCTTCATATCAATATTCACTTCTTTGCCATCGGCCTTGATCACTTTGTATTCGGCCTTGCCATCTGAACCAATGGTTACATAATAGAATGTTGAAAATTTTTCAACTGCATTTT
>JBJTMN010000332.1:0-2085 GCA_046070545.1 Ferruginibacter sp. | reverse complement strand
GAGATTGACGGCGATACCGTAAGTATTTATCACAACAACCAACTGGTCATAGATCATGCAGGTATTTCTGCAAAACCGGTAGGTTTAAAAATAAAAGTAGATAAAGAACATCCCCATCACGAACTGGTAATGGTTGCCGATAACCTGGGCCGTATACCTCCAAATACCTCACTGATGATCATCACTGCAGGTAAAAAAAGATACGAGGTATTTATTTCTTCTTCAGAACAGAAAAATGCCAAGATATTGATCGACCTTCAATAGGCGACTTTCCAAAGCTCAGAATACCTTTTTATTTAATTCCGATTTCATCCACAAAAATATGCGAATCGCCCCCCGCTCCTTCATGCCAGGCCGGCATCTTACCATATTGCAGCGCTTTAATTCTTACGTACTTTGCCGGTACAGCAGCGAACGTTGCTTCTACATTCTTTACCCGTACCTTCAGGTCTTCAATGGGTAAAAAGTTTTCGCCGCTGTACACCTGGGTATATTGTTTTCCGTCAACAGATACTTCAATGATAATATGCTTTGGCAAAACGATCCATGCCCTGGTATCCTGCAATAATCCAATGCTCACCGAGGATATGGAAGTTACTTTCTGCAGGTCTATCACCACATCCATATCTGTTTTTTGATAGCCCTGCCAGTTTCCCTTGCGCCAGTCAGCTTCACCCCGGATATCATCTATGAGGCCAGTGGGACCATTGCCATCATATTGCTGTTCATAAGCAGTATTTAGTTTTATCGTCCAGTTATGCAGTGACTTCCTGTAAACAGCAGTTGTTACAAAACTGGTTTCGCCTTTTGCATTCATGGCAATTGCTTTTACTGTTGCCGATCTATTGATACTGAATGCTGCTGTATATTTTTTAGATGACTTCGATGGCATGGTTCCATCCAGTGTATAATAATAACTCACCCCCTTTTGTGCAGCACCGATCTTAATGGTCTTTTTATCTTTAAAAGAAATAGCACCACCGTCAATTACCGGGTTTAAAATGATTCTATTGTCTGTAATAGCAGTAGCAGGAAAATCAACAGCTCCAAATACCGATGGATTGGCACCCATCACAAATTTAAGGCTGCCCCCTTTGATCATATCAAAATATGAAAGGTATGACTTTGTATGTAACTGGTTATTCAGTTTGGCAGACTGTATATAGTATTTATCGTTGTTGAAATTATCTGCACTCACATCAAAGGTTTTCCCGTTTTCCAGATGAATCTTTGCATCTGCAAATAATGGTGTGCCAATAATATAATCAGTTGTACCGGGCGTTACCGGGTAAAAACCCAATGCACTTAAAACATACCAGGCGCTCATCTGGCCGCAATCCTCATTACCTTCCAGCCCGTCAGGTGTATCATGATACATTTCATTCAGGATACGATGCACCATGGCCTGCGTTTTATAAGCAGCCCCGGTAAAATTGTACAGGTATGCAATATGATGGCTGGGTTCGTTGCCATGTGCATACTGGCCTATCAGGCCGGTAATATCGCTCTGGTCCCTGCCGGTTGTTTTGGAATTTTCAGTAAATAATTTATCCAGTTTCTCTTCCATTTTTTTTCTGCCGCCGATCATTTCTATGTACCCATTAATATCCTGGGGTGTATAAAAAGAATATTGCCAGCTGTTGGCTTCGGTAAAATTATTGTTCACTTCGCGTGGATCAAATGGCGAGATCCAGTTACCATTTTTACGTGGCCGCATAAAACCGGTTTGCACATCAAATATGTTTTTATAAGACTGTGCCCTCCTTATATAATTGTTATAATCATCCATGTTGCCCTGCGCGTTGGCAAATTGTGCAATACACCAGTCATCATAAGCATACTCCAGTGTTTTGCTAACGCTTTCATGCTCGTCATCCATTTCCAAAAGCCCATGATCCATCAAAGCCGGTAATCCCAGGTGATCCCAGGTGGCACTTTTCTTCATTGCTTCCAAAGCAAGTTTGCTATCAAACTGTTTAATGCCTTTCATGTATGCATCTACGATCACCGGCACACTGTGATAACCGATCATACAATCAGTTTCGCAACTGCTGAGCTCCCACACGGGCAGGCGCCCGCCCTGCT
>JBJTMN010000331.1:0-7620 GCA_046070545.1 Ferruginibacter sp. | reverse complement strand
CTGATCCCGGAAAAGAAGAAGAAGCTGTTACCCGGCTGAGCCGTGTTGGCTTTGATCATGTGCAGGGTTATTTGAAGGGAGCAAAATCTCCACCTAAACCAATATTAATGGATTGAGGAATGAACCCCTTATAAAATAATGTATTATCCCTTGTATCTAAAATCAAAGCTTCGGTAGTTTCTGCAGCAAGTTCAAATTCATCCGGGGCCAATGCTTTCATGCTGTTATTTAACACTTTTTCAAAGCTTTCATATCCCTTTTTATTCATCGCTACATTTGTTCCAAAATAACCGGGAGGAGGCTGCAGGCCATCGGTAACAGCTTTAATAAACGACTCTTTATCGGGTTGATTCAATGCATAATTTACTTTCTTCTGATTGCCCAGCGTATCAACTGTTTCCTTCATCATGTTTTTGCCGCAGGCACTGCCGGCCCCGTGCCCGGGATAAACGATCACGTCATCTGCCAGCGGCATTATTTTGTTCATTAAACTTTCGTACAGCAATCCTGCAAGTTGTTCTTTGGTAAGATTGGCTGCTTTTTGCGCCAGGTCGGGCCGGCCAACATCTCCTAAAAACAAAGTATCGCCGCTGAAAATGCAATGGTCTTTGCCTGTTTCATCTTTCAACAGGAAAGTAGCACTTTCCATCGTGTGGCCAGGTGTATGCAAAACGATTATGGTAACATTGCCCACTTTAAACGCTTCACCGTCTTTGGCGGAGATGCACCCGAATTCGCAGGCTGCATGAGGGCCATAAACAATATCAGCACCTGTCTTGTTCTTCAGGTCTACATGACCACTTACAAAATCTGCATGAAAATGTGTTTCAAAAATATACTTCAACTTTACATTGTCTTTTTTTAACCGCTCCAGGTATGGAGCCGTTTCACGCAAAGGATCAATAATAGCCGCTTCGCCGTTTGAAGTAATATAATAAGCTCCCTGTGCCAGGCAACCGGTGTAGATCTGTTCAATATGCATAACTGTAATTTTAATTTTACCCTGCGAAGGTCGGGATCAGTAGTTTGCTTTTGCGTAACTTAAGTAACAAAAAAACATGATCCTCGTCAGCTATTTTTTTACCAGGTTGATGAAAAGTTCCGAGTCTTTTCTTTTGATGAAAGAATTGTGGCAGGGTTCGAAGGTTTTAAAATTAAAATTGTTGGCAAACAAAGCCTGGTATTCGTTTTGATCTCCGCCAAAAGGAGGACCCTGCTCCTCAAAACTACGGTTGAACAAAAGGCCAACCAGTTTGCCGCCATGCGAAAGCAGTTCAGGCATTTTGGTTGCATAGTTATTACGTAAGGCCGGGTCAATGGCGCAGAAGAAAGTTTGCTCCAGTACCAGGTCATACTGTCCTTCGTGTTCAAAAAAATCGCCAATAATAATTTTTATATTTGAATTGTTTTTGTACTTCTCTTTTAACTTTTTTACCAAAACGGGGGCTATATCAATAACGGTAACATTTGTAAAACCCTGTTTCAAAAGATAGTCTGCCTCATAGGTATTGCCGCATCCCGGGATCAGTATCCGTATATTTTTATCGGTAAGCTGATCGATATAGTTTTTTAAGGGCGGAGATACTTCTCCCAGGTCCCAGAAACTGGTTCCTCCATCATAACGGTTGCTCCAGTAATTGCCATCTAATGCAATAGGGCCGGTGCCCTTATCATTTATACCTTCCTCATCGTTATGCTGCATATAACCCAGGTTTAAGTAAAAAATAATTCTTTAATAATGATATAAATACCCATCACCAGCACAAACCAGCCAAATGCTTTTTTAAGTTTTTGTGCCGGGATCTTTTTTGCTAATGCCCCGCCAATAAATATACCGGCAACTGCTATCAATGAAATAACGACCAGGAATTTCCAGTTGATATCTATATGGCTTAAGTCGCCGGTAAAACCAATCAATGAATTTAATGCAATGATCAAAAGCGAAGTGCCTATAGCTTTCTTCATGGGTATTTTTAAAATAAGTACCAAGGCAGGAATGATCAAAAAGCCTCCGCCGGCCCCCAGGAAACCGGTTGTTAACCCAACCAAAATTCCAAACAGCAAGAGTTTTATGGTATCAGCCGAAGTTGTATGGATCTCCGCAACGGTAGTTTTTTTTCCCTCCCTGATCATTGCAAAAGAAGCCAGCAACATTAAAACGGCGAACAGCACCATGGTTGCCAGGTCGTGCTTTACGGGTATGTTGCCAATGTTGAAAAGCACTACTGGTATGCGTGGCATAATGAAATGCCTGGTTATAAAAACGGTTGTTATCGAAGATACCCCAAACAACAACGCTGTTTTAATACTTACCAGGCCTTTTCTGTAATTATTGAATGCCCCAACCAGCGAAGTTGAACCCACAATAAACAAGGAGTACGAAGTAGCCAGCACGGGATTATAGGCAAAGATGTAAACCAATATGGGTACCATTAATATGGAGCCGCCGCTGCCAATGAGGCCAAGCGATATGCCTACCAGTGCAGCAAGAAAATACCCGAGGATCTCCATATAGCTTTATTAAGGTAGCAAAGATGGGAATAATTATATAAAAGGATGTTACAAAGGTTACAGTCATGTAATTATTATAAGGATAAGATAGTGGCCTCGCCAGGAATCCCCGCCCGAACGTACCGTTCGGTACGGGCGGGGAACCTTTGGATCTGGAACTTCGGAAACTCTTATACTGTAAACTTGTTACCGAGCCAGTTTACTTTTTAAAAATCTTCTCCCGGCAGCTGATTTAAAATACTTTTCCCTGGAAATTGCGTCATCTCGTGTATTAAACTCTTCTGTATAAACTAAAATAAATGGAATGTAAGGACGAATTGATTCTGTCTTTCCTGAATTATGTTGATTCAGTCTTTCATCTAAATTTTCACAATGCCCTTTATAGTAAAAATCGTGATGAACGCTTTTTAGTACATAAGCATAAAACATAAAATTGATTGGTGGCCTCGCCAGGAATCGAACCTGGATCTGGAGCTTCGGAAACTCTTATACTATCCATTGTACTACGAGGCCATAAGAATACAGAACAAAGAACAAGGAATTTTGAATGTTGAAGGGTATGAGCCCAATCTTACATTTTTATTTTCCCAAATGCGAAAAATTACTGCCGAATATTTTTACTGCAATGGCCAGCAATATTACGCCAAAAAATTTTCTGATCACTGTCATGCCATTGGGACCTAAAAATTTCTCTATCCACTTCAACGATTTAAGTACCAGGAATATGAAGATACAGTTGATGAGGATGCCTATTAAGATATTTACATCAAAATAGTTGGCTTTTAAACTCATGATGGTGGTAAGTGTTCCCGAACCTGCTATCAGCGGAAAAGCAATAGGCACTACACTGCCGCTTTTAGGATTGCCGTCGGGTTTAAAGAATTCAATTCCCAACACCATTTCCAGCCCGATAATGAAGATCACAATACTTCCTGCCACTGCAAATGACTGTACATCCAGGCCCAGGATATTTAAGAACTGCTGGCCAATAAAAAGAAAAAGTATCATCAGTCCGCCCGAAGCGATTGTAGCCTGCACCGACCTGATCTCCCCGCCCATTTTTGCCCGCAACGAAGCCAATACAGGCACATTACCCACCATCTCTATTACAGCAAATAAGGTAAAACTTATTGTAATGATCTCGTTGAGGGATACATTGCCAAAATTCATAGCTTCTGTTTTATGCCGCAAAGATACTACTGATACTGCATCTGTAACAGGCCAATTTTTGCTTTTACTTAATGTCGGCAACAGCCTGTAATAAAAATTGCCCCGGACTGTATTTACAAACCGGGGCAATGCAACCTTGTTGATCAGTTTTACCTGAAAAAATGCTTTTCTCTGAAAATCACGTATTCCTTTTGCAGATCATGTAAACAATATATACAAAGGCAATCTTCAAACTTTGATTCTACATATGCCCTTTCCTCTGCAGATAATTGTATGGCATTGCACTGGCACAGCGCAATACTGCCGGCCTTACATTCAAAAACAGTATTACAGCGTGGGCAGTATTTTTCTTCGTGTTTGCACATAAACTTTACCAGTTAAACGTTACACCTCCGTTTATTAAAAAAGGAATTGAATTATACCCCCTCAGGTCGTAGAATTTCTGGTTGGTAATATTCTGTGCATCTGCAAAAAAATTCAGATGCTCTTTCAGTTTCTATTCTGCATGTACACTCAGCAGTAAATAATTATCCAGCAACATATCTTCTTTTTTATAACCACCTACATCATAACGGTTGCTTACCGATTTCAGATCAATGCCGGCATACAGGTCTTTGCTGAACTGGTAGCCAATGCCCAGGTTAATATTGTGTTTGGGCCGGCGGAGCAAATGATTATAAACAGTGTCGTTCGTGCTTTTCCTGCTCTGTGTATATTCTTTACCAGTCAGCAACGTATAATTAGCAGAGATGTTTAAATTTTTTACCGGCTTAACGGCAAGTTCAAGTTCAAGTCCATCAACTGTTTGTTTTACAAAATTGAAATATTTGAAATTGACATAATCATAATCAATTCCGTTTTTTATATTCCGGTGAAAATAAACCAGGCGGCTGCTGATCTTTTCATGCAATTGCTGCACACCAATTTCGTAGTTCACAGATCTTTCCGGCCGCAGATCTAAATTTCCGCTGTATTGATCAAACACCTGGTAAATGGATGGGGCTTTGAAGCCTGAAGCTATACTTCCAAATACACGCCAGTTTTTACTGATGCTGCAGGAAGGGTTTATGGTGTACGTGGTATTGCTGCCATAGCGGGAATGATTATTTGTTCTGCCGCCAATTTCTACATTCAGATTCTTTTTCAATGCACTAAAGAAGAGTGATGCATAAAAAGATGTCTGATGTAATGAGCTGTCAAATGCCGGCGGATCATAAGGACCAAACATACTTTCTGAGTAGTACTTCTGGTGCATACCAGCCCAGCGGTAATCTGTACCGGCAAGCACAGTAAGCCATTTTGCGGCTTTAATGCTGCCATAAAGCTCTGTAAACTGGGTGCGGCCCTTGTATTTATTATCTTCGTAGGAAGTAAAGCCGGGCTTATCCAGGCTGTCATTCAGGTATTTTCTCTCAAGTTCACCATATTGATAATTGGCACTGATGCTTACAATACCTTTTTTAAAGTTTGCACCAAATCCTGAACTGAGATTACTGTTATTGATAGCATAATCTTTTTCATCTGCAAAAACGCCTGCATCAATATCGGCTTTGTAATGGCTGTATTGCACAAATGTTTTTAACTGCAAAGCAGGAATTACCTGGTATTGAAGGGCAGCACTTATAACATCCCCATTATAGCCATCATTATCAAAATCTTTTGTTCCTGTACTGTCATGAGCAGAAGAAAATCCATCTGTTTTAAGTTTACCATATCGTGCAGTGTAGGTAAGATTTTTCGCTTTGCCATACAACTGTATATTTCCACGTACGGTTCCCTTGCTGCCAAATGCAGCCGTTGCTTTTACATTGAATGGTTTTTTAACATCGCTTTTTACGGTAATGATATTGATAACCCCCGCAATGGCATCACTGCCATATAGAGTTGATTGCGCTCCCTTGCATATTTCAATTCTTTCCACATCATTAATGGAAAAAAGATTCAGGTCAAATTCATTGTTGATCATGGATGGATCACTTACCGGTATCCCATCAAGCAAGATCAGGGTTCTGCCCGATGATGCGCCTCTCATGTACACTGTTTGTACGTTACCGGCAGCATTGTAAGCACCGTTAATAGTAATGCCAGCCTGTTCATTTAAAACCCGGGCTACAGTTTTACCTGCACTTCTTTCGAGTTGTTCTTTACCAATCACTGTAACAACCTTGCCTGTTTGCGATTGTTTTACGGGTGTTTTGGTTGCTGTAATTACAACCTCATCTAAGTTTTTTGTACTGTCCTGCTGAGCGTACACCTGACTGCTGAATAATGCAGCAGCCGCAATAAAAATTTTCTTTTTCATGTTTAGAAAAATTTTTTTGTGACTGCTTCCTGGAAAAATGTAGAGATATAAAGACCCGTAAGCCGTTATATTTCCTGCCTTTCACCCGAAAGCTTTGAAATATGGTTGATGAACCAGGCAGGTCTTCTGGCTTGCGATACATCTCAAAAAACCTTCCCGTTATTAAACAGTGGTTGTGAAGTTTGAGATGTTGCCCTTTGTTCGTCAAACGACGGATCCGGGGTATCGCTTACAGCTACGGGGATAGCTCCCGATTTTAACGGGATTCCCTTTTAATCCCGATTTGACATCGGGAACCAGGCTCGGTGCAAATGTAAGTGCAATGATTTTGATTGCCCAAATTATTCAATGCACAATTGTTGAAAACAAAAAAGTCCCGGTAAAAAACAGGGACTTTTATAGTGAGAATGGTGCTTAAAAAGAATATGTAATGTGCAACATGCCTTTCAATTTTACTTCAGTTTGTCCTGATGCGAAATCTTGACTCAGGGGCAGTTGCAAATTAGTCCCCACGGTGAATTTTTTATACCCGGCTTCCAAACCTGCTGCGGCACTTAATAAATTTCCACCTGTTTGCTCCACTTTTTGTTTTTCCAGTTTATTGATGCCAGTTTGCTCGTACATGAAGCCAAAGTTTGGCAATATAGAAACCTGGCTTTTTTTGATCGCATAAGAAAGGATACTACTTGCAAAAAAACGGTTCCCAAAAGTATAATGATCGCTGTTGGTGGTATTCAGTTTGTATGATGCGCTTGTATTAAGCCCAACCTTGTTTATAGAAACATTATACATGGCATTCAGCATAAAATCGGTACTGGCTGTACCGGTTTGTGTATTGGCCAATGAAACCAGGGCCGGGTCGGTTGCGTCTACATTAAATTTGCCTGTAGGCATTTTTACACCAGCACCAACCCAAAATTGCTGCGCTACAGATCTTCCTTTAGCGGTTGTTGTGTTTTTACTGAACAGTTTGTAATTTACCATCAGTGCAATATCGCCAATGCCCTGGTTATTGGTAATTCCATCATCCGAAACCTGGTGCACAAAATTGTAAGGAATAACGGCAAGTACCTGCCATTTTTTTCCAAAATTCCAGCCGCCCCATAATTCCATTGTTTTGTAATGATCCCTGCTGAACTGGGTGGGGTCATCGGCCATTACCGTATTGAATTTTTTATACTGGTAACGAAGCCCGATAAAATGATGTTTAAACTGGGGCATCAGGCCAAAATAATAATTGCCCTGGCCGCAACCGCAAATTTCGCAGGCACGGGTTGGGTTAACTGAGAATAAAACTATGGTTATTATTAAAATTATCTTTTTCATAAAAATTTTTAGATAAGGGTATGCAATTACACAGGCATGGGATGCCTGGTTTACTTAGAATAAAATGCAAAACCTATGTCTGTGGCGGATGAAATACAGCCTGCGTTATATCGCAGGTGCCATTGATATTTCGAATTGGATATTTCTTTTTTATTTCTATTGAAACAACTTTAACTGAGCAGAAAAATGATCTTGAGGAAAGCACCGGCAATTTGTTTTCGGCTTTCCGCTGAGAGTCCTGCATATCTTTCTTTTCCTGCTCTTCTAACTTTTTCATGGCCTGGCACTTGCCGTTACAGTGCATTTTGGGC